>CAZGWX010000139.1:0-5081 GCA_964529515.1 uncultured Acidimicrobiaceae bacterium | reverse complement strand
CGAACTGGTCCAGCCCTTGAACTGAGTGCTGGCTACTCGGTGGGACGTATACCTGATCCTCGGAGGCTTGGCTGTCAGGGTCGTGGTGCGCGAGAACGCGAGCGCGGTGCCGCTGCTTCTCGGCTCGATGCTCTACCTGGGACTTCTCTCGGTCATCCAGGTGCTTTTCGAGTCCGACGTCGCGGCAGTCGAGTCGCAGGTCTCGCCATTCGACATCACGACGACTTTCGGCGCCGTCATGCTGCTCTCGGTCCTGACGGGGACCCTGGTCGAAGGCAATAGGCTCCGGTGGGCCGGGGGGCTCGGGCTCGCTATGGGCACCTGGGTGGTGGTGGTCGGCCTGATCGCTGGTGACGGCGGTGCGTCCCTCGTTGCCCGGACCATCGTCGCCGTCGCCGGGGTCGTGTTCACTATCTCGCTGGTGTCGGGGCTCTTCGACCATCTCGCGTTCGCGGTCCAGCGCCACGACCGGGCCAGCCGGCTCGAAGACGCCATTGCCAGCTGCTCGGAGGCGCTCTTGGTCCACTCCGACATGTTCGCCCTCTACGAGGCGACGCGGGCCCTGCTCGACGCCACCGACGCCGACTACGCCTACGTGGACCGAACGGTGATGATCGCCGGGAAGCCGACATGGGAGATCATCGCCGACGCGTCGCGGCGCGGTGTCGGCTGGGGCGGCGGGTGGAGGCGAGGCGACTACGCCGCCATCCCCACCACCTACGAAGCCCTAACCCAGGGCCGTGCCGTCGTGCTGCGCACCCCCGACCTCCCCGACGTCGAGCGGCGCCGCTACGAGGAGGACGGGATCCTGAGCGAGGTGCTCGTCCCGGTCTTCGTCGAGCGCGAGATGCGCGGTTCGGTCGGATTCATCCAGTACACCGAGGACCGGGAGTGGACCGACGACGAGATCCATACACTCTGGAGGGCCGCCCACATGATCGGCGCCTACTGGCGCCGGCTCGACGACGCCGAGCAACTGAAGGCTTCCAATGAGTCCAAGGACAGGCTGCTGGCCTCGGTCAGTCATGAGATTCGGACCCCGCTCACGGCGATCGTCGGGCTCTCCGAGGAGATCGTGGCGAGCCAGGAAGGGCTCACGCCCGAAGACGTCGAGGATCTGATCTCGATCATCGCTCGCCAGAGTCGTGAGCTGGCCGAGCTGGTCGAAGATCTTCTGGTGGCCTCCCGCGCCGACTTCGGCAACCTGTCCATCCGACCCGAACCGGTCGATCTGTTGGGCCAGGCCCGACGCGTGATCGAAGGCGTGCGCGAGTCTCACCCGTCGGCCAAGGCGATCACTGTCGACGGACCGGAGGTGCGCGCGTGGGCCGACCCGCTCCGGGTTCGCCAGATCGTTCGCAACCTCTTGTCCAATGCCATCAAATACGGTGGCGAGAGGATCGCGGTGTTAGTGGAGCGCCGCGCCGACTCGGTGGCCTTCATGGTGGCCGACGACGGCCCAGGGGTGGCACCCGGGGAGACCGACCTCATCTTCGAGCGCTACTACCGGGCCACCGACTCACCGACGCTGCCCGGTTCAGTGGGGATCGGCCTGTCGGTGTCCCGACAACTGGCGGAGATGATGGGAGGCTCCCTCGAGTATGTCGCGGGGAGTCCCGGGCGCTTCGTGCTCACCCTGCCCATTCCCGCGGGCGGCGAAGAAGAGGCCGGGCAGGCCCTCTCATCCGCCGCGGTCGCCGGCTAGACGCCCGTCGGGCATAAACTCACTTCGAGCAACGGAACCATGAGTTCAGTGACTGGAAAGAAACGTCTGCTCGTGGCTTCGGGCGCAATGGTTGTCCTCCTTCTGGGGACGATTGCGGCATTGGCTTACTCGGCATGGGGCGACGTCAACAGGGTCACGATTGATCGTCCTGTACCCCAAGTCCCGTCCGAGCCCGGAGAAGAAGAGCCCATCGAGGAGTTTCCTCTGCCCCCCGAGACCAAGGGCGTCAGCATCTACCTGCTCGTCGGCTCCGACTCCAGGGACGAGCTGGACAACCTCGAGGGGTTCGGCACCTTCGAAGGCCAGCGAGCCGACGTGGTCATGGTGCTGATCCGCGTCGAAGGAGGTGCGGCGCTTATCTCCGTGCCCCGCGATCTGTTGGTGGACGACCCCTGCCGCGAGGTCGAGACCCGCATCAACTCGCTGCTCGCCGGCTGCCCCAACCGCATCAACGGTCCGACCCTTCTCACTCTCGGCGTGGAGCGCCTCATCGGGGAGAAGGTGGACCACTATGCAATGGTGGACATGGCCGGCTTCCAGGAGGTGGTCGACGCACTGGGGGGTTACGAGATCTGCGTCGATCTTCCGGTTCGTGATCAGCGTTCCGGGCTGTCGCTGCCGGAGGGCTGCACCGACGCCGACGGGGCACAGACCTTGGCCTGGCTCCGGTCTCGCCACACTGAGGAACTCACCGCCAACGGCTGGAGGCCCATGGCAGGGGTCAGCGACCTCGCCCGCAACGTCCGCCAGCGTGAGTTCGTCATCAACGTGATGGGCCGCCTCTCCGACTTCAGCAGCCCCCAGCAGCTCGCTTCCACGGCACGAACCCTGGCCCCCTTCGTCACGGTCGACTCCCAACTGGGGCTGACCGATGCGGTGGGCCTCGCATGGGCGATGAGGGGTATCGGCGCCGGCCATGTCAGCGAGCTGACCATCCCGGTTCGCTCCCACACCACCAGTACCGGCGCCTCGGTCCTGGTGGCAACCGAGGACGTGGCGGAGATGGTGGCAGACTTCATAGACGACTACGGCCGGACCCTGTCCGGTGAACCCGTGGCTGGCTAGAATCCGCGTCGTGTTGAGAAACCTGTGCGTCCGGGACTGGTGGCGACTCCGCTGAGCGGTCGTTGCCACGTGTTCGGGTCACGCCGCCGGCGCTAGTCCGGCGGCTTTGTTTTGTGAGGAAGAGATGACAGAAGGTAAGAGGGTGTTCTCCGGGATTCAGCCCACGGGAAACATCCACATCGGGAACTACATCGGGGCCGGCCGCAACTACGTCGCTCTCCAGGAGGACTACGAGACGATCTATTGCGTCGTCGACCTGCACGCCATGACGGTGCCTTACGACCCCGCCGAGCTGCGGCAGGGGAAGGCCGAGGCGGCCAGGATGCTCCTCGCCCTCGGAATCGACCCGGCGCGCTCACTCCTTTACTTCCAGAGTGACGTGCCTCAGCACTCCGAGCTGTCTTGGATCCTCGGGACCGTCATCGGCGTCGGCCAGTTGGAGCGCATGACCCAATTCAAGGAGAAGGCCGACAAGTCGGGCCAGGGTTTCGGGCTGCTCGCCTACCCGGTCCTGATGGCGGCCGACATCCTCATCCACCGGGTGCACGCGGTGCCCGTGGGCGAGGACCAGATCCAGCATCTCGAACTCACCCGCGACCTCGCGGAACGGTTCAATCACCGGTTCGGCCAATTCTTCCCCGTGCCCGAGGCGATCATCCCCGAGGTCGGAGCCCGTGTGATGTCTCTCACCGATCCCACTTCGAAGATGTCAAAGTCGGATCCGAGCCCGCGCTCACGCATCAACCTCTTGGACTCGCCCGACGAGATCGTCTCCAAGGTGAAGTCGGCCGTGACAGACGCGGGCAACGAGGTGGAGAACGACCGCGTCGCCAAGCCCGGAATCTCCAACCTCCTGGAGATCTTCTCCACTTTCGACGGGCGCTCGATCGATGAGCTGGTCTCCGAGTATCGGGCGTCGGGCTACGGGAATTTCAAGCTGGCGGTCGCCGAAGCTGTGGTCGAAGGTCTGCGGCCGATCCAGGAGGCTTACGCCGGTCTCACCGATGCCGAGGTCGACGCCGTGATGAAGTCGTCGGCCGAGCGGGCGCGCGAGATGGCGGAAGTGACGATGACCTCGGTCCGAGAACTGACCGGCCTGAGTTGATGACTTCCCCCGGATTGCCGGGGGAGTACCCGAGCGCAGCGAGGGGGAGGGGGTCGGTTCCCAAGTCAGGTACGACCCAACGCGGTGGAGGTCTCTTTGGCGGGATCTCACCCCCTACCTCCGCCTCCGCGTCGCTCCGGCGCAGGGACCTTCCCCCACTTTCGTGGGGGACAAATCCTGGAGAGGGGCGGGAGCGTTTGGATTTCTCCCCCAGAGGTCCACCTCGTCTCGGGCGTCGGTCACGCCATCGCGGTCATCGAGTGGACTGGGATCCTCCGCTCCCTCGCCTAGCTGTCCGCCGCGGGCGCGTCACCCGTCCCCGACGAGCCACCAACTTCCCTGACGAAGTTGGAGAAGATTCCCGCGGGTGAGGTGAGGAGCACGAGAATCAATGTCTGGAGCAGTCCAAGGCTGGCCCAGAAGACGTTGGCCAAGCCCAGTAGGCCGAGCAGCGCCGTGAACCCCATGAAGACCTGCCAGGAGCTGCGCGGCTGCCAGACGGCCGGGTCGGGACGTCGGAACCTCAAGTTGTCGCCAAATGCGAAAGCGGCGGCGAGGCCAGATCCGATCCGGATCGTGATGCCATCGCTCTGGCTGAAGGTGAAGATCGGCACCAGAGCCAGGCTGAGGAACGCAATCGTCAAGGCGTGACGGACGATGGTCTTGAGCCGCCATAGGTTTACCGGGTCCCAACCCGTCGGATCATCGCGAAGCCAGGCAATGACGGCGCCGAATCCGGCGAGGCTGATCGCCAGCCCGGCGATCGAGGTGAAGAACGCCTGTCCTTCCACAGAGGAATGTTATGAATCCTCGGCCGAGGTTCGGGGGATCGAGGGTCAGCTTCCCGCAGCTTGTTCCAGCAGCTCGGCCGGGATCAGCAACAGCAACGCCGCCAGCAGGTTCCACCCCGAGTGGAGGAACAGCGCCGGTCCGAGCCTGCCGGTGCGTTCGGTGAGCCAGGCCAGCAGGACGGCCAGGGCGAACAACGGGGGGAGGACGATGGCGGCCGACCCGAGGCGGTTGTTCGGGTCCAGGCCCAGGATGTGCACGACCGTGAAAACGACCGAGGTCACGAGAATCGCGACCCACGGCCCGAGCGGACGGACTGCCTTGAAGAGCACGCCGCGGTACATCAACTCCTCCGTCAGCGGTGCGAAAAGGACCGCCGCGGCGAACAGGGCGATC
>CAZGWX010000138.1:0-3281 GCA_964529515.1 uncultured Acidimicrobiaceae bacterium | reverse complement strand
ATTCCCTGCTGCTGCCTCCCGTAGGAGTCTGGGCCGTGTCTCAGTCCCAGTGTGGCTGATCGTCCTCTCAGACCAGCTACCCGTCGACGCCTTGGTAGGCCGTTACCCCACCAACAAGCTGATAGGCCGCGAGCCCATCCCCCCGCGCCAGAGCTTTCCTCGATGATCCATGCGAATCTCCGAGGATATCCGGTATTAATCCAGGTTTCCCTGGGCTATCCCGGTCTGGGGGGTAGGTCGCTCACGTGTTACTCACCCGTTCGCCGCTCCGTCATGCCAGTGGGTTACCCCTCCGGCATGCGTCGCTCGACTTGCATGCATTAGGCACGCCGCCAGCGTTCATCCTGAGCCAGGATCAAACTCTCCAACGAACACTCGTCGCGCGCGATGCGCGCAATTCCTGTCAAATGAAGGTTTGTGCTCTATTTTTTTGGGTCCAGGGCCCGAGGGCCCTAGAGCTAGCTCCCGGGACCGAGGCCCCTGGAGCTTGTTGCACACCGTGACGCGGCCGCTGGGCGTGAGGCCCTTGGCTACGTCACCGTTTTATTGAACAGTTGCTTCACTCCCTGCCTTCACAGGGTGTGGAGCACTGCTGGCTTTTGGCACATTGTTCAGTTGTCAAGGAGCCAACAGACTCCGCGTCTGACGTTCTGGTGTCAGTCGGGTCGGCGATTCTATCGCGACCCCGATACAGACGACAACTCGGCACCTCCGGCCTTTCGGTCGGTTGCGCCGGTTAGCGGATCAATCGGACCTCAGCCCGATCTCAGGCGGAACTCTAGCCCCGCTTCCCCGCTATTTCAAAGTCATTCGACCAGCCGTACGAACCGGCGTTTGCCGGCACGGAGCGTCTTACCTGTCAACGCGTCCCGGGGTACCTCGTATTCCCGAATCGGGACATCTTCGACGGTAACCGCACCCTGATCGACCAAGCGGCGGGCCTCGGCTCCGGATATGCCGAACACGTCCCTGAGCAGGGCCGGCACGCTCACGGGGTCCCCCGGTGGCAGGTGCGACAGCGGGACGTCGTCGGGCTCGCCACCGTGGCGGAACACCGCATCGAATGCGCTCTCGGCCCTGGCTCCGGCCTCTTCACCGTGGTACAGCGCCACCACCGATCGCGCGAGCCAGCGCTTGGCCTCGCCGGGATGTAGGGAGCCGTCCTCGATTTGGGTCTCGATTCCCGCCACCTCGTCTGGATCGAAGTCCGCGGCCAGGCGGAACCATTGCCCCATCAGGTGGTCAGGGATGCTCATCGTCTGGCCGAACATCTCGGAGGGCGGATCCTCGACCCCGATGTAGTTGCCGAGTGACTGAGACATCTTCCGGGATCCGTCGGTGCCGACGAGAAGCGGCATGGTCAGCGCCACCTGGGTCTCCATCCCGTACCGCTCTTGGACGGTCCGGCCCATCATCAGGTTCCACAGCTGGTCGCTCCCCCCGAGCTCGACGTCGGCCTCCACCGCCACCGAGTCGTAGCCCTGGAGCAGCGGGTACAAGAACTCCATCACCGAGATCGGGTTTCCCGCTTCGAAACGCTTGGCGAAATCTGCGCGCTCCATCATCTGCGCCACCGTGGCCGCACTGGTCAGCTCGAGGAGTTGGGCCATGTCCAGGCTGCCCAGCCATTCGGAGTTGCGCCGTATCTCCAGGTTTTCGTCGGAGAGGACCTTGCGGAACTGTCCGAGCACGCTCTCCGCGTAGCGGTTGACCTCCTCGGAGGACAGACGGCGCCGTGCGGAGTCCTTCTCCGAAGGGTCGCCGACCTGGGCCGTGAAGTCGCCCACGATGAGCACCGCCGTGTGGCCGAGGTCCTGGAACTGGCGCAGCTTGCGCAGCACCACCGCCCACCCGAGTGTGACCGCCGGTGCAGTCGGATCGAGGCCCAGTTTGACTCGGAGAGGCCGGCCCAGTTCGAGCTTGGCCCTGAGGTCGGCCTCGGGCACCACCTTGTCGGTGTACCTGAAGATGAGATCGATCGAGTCGGACGACACGCCAGCAGGGTAAACGGTCAGGAATTGGCGGTGACGGCGGCCACGAAACGCCAGGGAAGGTCCCTGGCGCGAGAGATGCCGATACGCGGGGTGGAGATGACGAATTCCGGCCGCTCCCCTGGCTCGAGCCAGATCGGAGGCTTCCCCGCCAGGAGGTTGCTGCCGTCGAGGGCGCTGTCGATCCCGAGGGCCTGGCAGACCTTGCCGGGACCGTCTGTGAGGTCGGGCCGGCCTCCTCGCCGCCGCGTCGCCACGCCCTCCCCGTCCACCACGACGCCACCTCGGATGAGGATCCCCCACCCGACCCCCTCCGGGCCGGCTGCTGTGTTGGCGCAATAGTGGATGCCGTACGAGCGGTAGACGTACAGCGTCCCCGGCCGCAGGAACATCGACCGATTGCGCGGGGTCATTCCCCTGAAAGCGTGCGAGGCCGGGTCCTCATCGCCCTTGTACGCCTCGACTTCGGTGATCCGCATTCGCACCGACTCACCGCCCACGGTGGACACCAGGTGGCTGCCGAGGAGCATCGGCGCGGCGAGCTCCGGCGGCTGGATCAGGATCTCTCCGAGATCGGTGTCGATCATGCCCCTCGCAGCTCGGCGCCCATTTCGGCGCCCGCCCCGATCATCGCCTGGCGGACCTCGGCGACCTCGTCACCAGTGAGAGTCCGGTCCCGGGCTCGCAGCCGGTATCTGATCGCCAAGGCCCTCTCGCCTTCGGGCGAGCGAAACTCGTCGAAGACGCGGGCCGACTCGAGGAGCTCACCCGCTGCCGCCGAGGTGGCCCTGACGAGGTCGGCGGCGAGCGCCGCCTCGGCGACGCGGAATGACAAGTCAAAGTCGACATGGGGGTAGACCGAGGGTGTCTGCCCCTGGACCGGGCTGACCGGGGCGAGGAGAGGCTCGAGGTCGACCTCGGCGATCCCGACCCGTCCGGGGAACTCCCACTCCCGGGCCGATTCGGGATGGAGCTCTCCGACATGTCCGATCACCACTCCCCTGACCTCACATGCCGCCGTGCGTCCGGGATGAAATCCGTCGGCCGCCGACGGTGCCAGCCGGTACTCGATACCGAGAGCACCGGCGAGATGGCGCCAGACCGCCAACGCGACCTGCCCGTCGGCAGTGATGGGCGAATCTGAGCGAGTGGTCCCGTACGGGCCGTAAACCGCCCAGGCCAGGCGTTTCGGCTGAGCCGGTAGCCGGGGATGGTCGGGGTCGGGCTCGACCGAGAACACCCGTCCGTGCTCGAACAGGTGCACCGATGTCGCTCCGTACGCCAGATTGC
>CAZGWX010000137.1:0-17966 GCA_964529515.1 uncultured Acidimicrobiaceae bacterium | reverse complement strand
GAACCCATCGGCGGCGGCGAGGGTTCGCCTCCCGCCGATGGCCGCCAGCACCTCGGACAAGTAGGCATCTCTTCGGTCCCGGTAATGAGCCTGATTCGTCGCCACCACCGAGACGCCCAGCTTCGACGCCACGTCCCACATCAGGTCGTTGCGAGGATCGTCCTCAGGCATCCCGTGATGCCACAGCTCCATGTGGAGACGCCGCCCGAACAGCTCCTGCAGCCGCGAGACCTCACGGATCGTGGCGGCCAGGTCGCCTCTCGCGGCCGCTTTCGGTACTGCCCCGGCGTGGCAGCCGGTGAGGACGTGGACGTTCTGGTCGGTCGCCACCTCCTCGAGGTCACTCCAGAAGTAGACGGGTCGGCTCTTCTCGCCGCGCATCTGGCCGTTGGTGACCAGGCGGGAGAGCGACCTGTAGCCCTCGGGGGATCCGGACAACAGGACGAGGTGGTCGGTAGGCGGGATGTCGGTCGGCTTTTGCTTGTGAGCCTGAACGCTGCGTCCGCGTCTCAGCCGGCCCTGTCCACCTTTGACCCTGGCGTGCCGACTCTGGTCCCACTGCTCCGCCGCTTCTACCGGATCGGCCGGGCCTTCCGGAGTCTCTTCGAAACCGATCTCCACCCCGTACACCACAGGGAGGCCCACCTCCCGTGCCGCCTGCCAGAACCGTGACACCCCGTAGAACCCGTTGTGATCGGTGATGGCCAGTGCGGCGTACCCGAGCTCCACCGCCCCGTCGACGAGGTCCTCGGGATGGGAGGCGCCGTCGAGGAACGAGAAGTTGGTGTGACAGTGCAACTCGGCGTAATCGAACATATGTTCGATGCTAGCCTATTGTCAACCGGGGCGAGTCACCCGCTCCGGAAGCTCGAAGTCGGCCAACGGCACCCAACGCATGCCACCCGGACCCCAGATCTCGACCACCCGCCCGTCGTGGAACGTGTACTTCAGCGGTTCGTTGAGGGCTATCGAGCCGGCGCCGGACACGAGCCGGAGCTCTGAATCCGACACAACCTCAAGTTCGGATGGGTTGGCCACATCCGGGCCGTCCCGGGGGTCGATCATGTAGAGACGCCCACCCAGATTCGCCACATCGTGGACACCCCAGAGTCCGGCGTACCGACCCTCGAACCTTGCCAGCTCCTCCGCCGACCGTGGATCGGTCTTCGTTTCCTTGGCCATGGCGACCTCGATCAACCCCAACACCGCCTCGCAAATGGTTGAAGCCGGCCCGTCGATGCTGTTGGTGAAGACCGAGATGGCAAGCTTGCGATCCGGATCGAACTTGGACATGGTGATGTGCCCCGGATACCCCCCGCCGTGCCCGTAGTAGGTGCGCTTGTGGACCTTGGTGATGCTGAGACCCAATCCGTACCCCCAGGTCTCCTCTATCTGCCACTGCACCTGGCGCATCATGCGTTTCGAGTCGTCGCCGATCAGACGGTCGTCGCCGTCGAGATGGGCGCTGAAGTAGTCGGTCAACTCGGCGGCGGTTGAATAGAAGCCGGTCGCGGAACTCTCCGAGTGGGTGTCTATGTGGTCGATCACCCGTCGCTCGGCCGAGTAGGCCCGGGATGAGTGACCGCTGGCGTAATCGTTGGCCCGGAGAGGGTCGAGGTCGGGGCCTGTGTTGGCCAGCCCCAGCCGGTCCATGATGTGCTCTTGCGCGTACGCCCGATAGGTCTGACCCGACGCGGCGGCCACGATCATCCCCAGCAGCGAGTAACCGATGTTGGAGTACTTGAAGGCCTCGTTTCTCTCCATGACTTTTCCAGCGGCCCTGACCACTTCGACCAACTCGTTTTCGTTGGGAAACGATCGCGCCAACTCCCACCAGGTGGAATCCTCTCCGTCACGGATCATGCCCGAGCCGTGGCCCAACAACTCCCTGACGGTGACACTTCCCATCGCGGAGTCGGCCAGTCCCGGAATCCAGTGGCCTGCGGTGTCGTCGAGGCGGAGCTTGCCGGCCTCCAGCAACTGCAAGCAGGCGACGCCGGTGAAGGTCTTGGAGTGGGAGGCGATTCTGAACAAGTGCTCGACCGTGAGCGGTTGACCGGTCTCGACATCGGCGACTCCGAATGCCTCGTTCAACAGCAGTTCGCCGTCCACACGAACCGCGATCTGGGTGCCCACGTACGGGTGGTACGCGTGCTGGAAATCGATGAACCCAGGCGCGTACGCCACGGCCGTTCTGATCCGATCGATGTCTTGCATGACTGGAAAGTACCGCGAGGGCCGCGCGGTTAGTGGACAACAGGACGTCTCACCCGAAGCGAAGCTAAGGGGTGTACTTCGGCCGTCGCGGTCGCGGTACCGTCCGGGTACCAAGTACCAGGTACCAAGTACTGCGAGCGAAGCGAGCACAGATGTCCTCCATCACCAAGACAATCCGCCTCTCCGGGCGCGCCGACGGCTCAATCGAGGACGCGGTGAAAACCGTCCTGGCCCGTGCAGGCTCCACGATCGACGACATCCAGTCGTTCCGGATCGTCGAAGTTGGGGGCGAAGTCGACTCCTCCGGAACTCCCACCGTCTTTACGGTGACGATGGATATCACGTTTGGGATCAAAGATCCGGTGGTACACGGCTGAAACCTACGGTCTTGTGTGCTTGTCTAAAAGACGAACCGGCCGGAAGGCCCTACAAGGAGGAGTTGCATGGGAGACGTTGTCAGCACGATCGTCGGCGCATTGATCGCCGGCATCATTATCGGGCCCCTCGCCCGACTCGTACTACCCGGGAACCAGAACCTGTCAGTGGGCATGACCATCCTGCTGGGTGCCATCGGCGCCCTGGTGGGGGGATTCATCTACGACGCGATCGGGGGCACGGATACCGACGGGATCGACTGGATCAAGCACTTGATCCAGGTGGCGGTGGCCGCGCTGGCAGTGATCCTCTACGGATCAATGCAGGGTCGACGGACCACAACCTAAGTACGGACGAATCAGTGGGGGGCGGCTCTTGCCGCCCCCCACTCGCGTAATGACCCAGAATGAGATCCCGCCGCCGCAGCCGCTGGGCAACGGCATTTTCATCGTCCCGCTCCCGCTGCCCTTCAAGTCCCCGCCCTGGGTTAATGGATACGCCATAGAAGCCAACGGCGGACTTCTCCTAGTCGACTGTGGCGCCGACTGGGCCGAGGGCAGACGCGCCCTTGAAGACGGCCTCTCGAGGCTAGGGCTCGACCAGTCGGCGGTGCACACCCTCCTCGTCTCCCACCTCCATCCTGACCACGTTGGAATGGCTGACCGCCTCCGGGAAGAGCTCGGATGCCGGGTGGTCATGCACGAACGTGCGGACCAGGGCCGCCTCGCCTCGTACAACGACACTCCCGGATTCCTCGCCCAACTCAGGAGGGTGGCACTGGCACACGGCGCACCTCCCGCCGCGGTGGAGCGCGCGGCCTCGGCACCCCGGCCCGACTACATGCCGATCCTCGACCCACCGGACCACGTCGTCACTGACGGCGACCAGATCGACCTCGGGGGCGAGCGTCACCTCAACGTGCTCCACACGCCGGGCCATGATGACGCCCACATCTGCCTCCGCGACACTCGCACCGGCATCCTCTTCTCGGGCGACCACATCCTCCCGCGAATCTCACCGGTGATCATGTACGACCCGGAGATCGAAGACGTCCTTGCGGACTACATGGGCTCGCTACAGCGACTCGTCGATCTGGGCATCGGCGTCACCTATCCGGCGCATGGAACATTGATCGATCGGGGCGACGAACGGGCACGTCAGATCCTCCTCCATCACGACCGCCGGCTTCTCGACATGGTGGAACTGGTGCGCAGGGACGACACCACGGCGTTCGCGGTCATGCTGAAGTCGTTCAGGCCCAATCTCGATCCGGTCCAGACCCGATTGGCGCTGCTCGAGACGATCGCCCACCTGGAGCATCTCCGCATTGGCGGCCGGATCTCAGCACACACGCGCGACGAGATGGTCACCTATACCAGGTGACCTGCTGGTCATATGTTCATCGGGATGTAAGACTGTCCGATGTGAAGCACATTCTCGGATACCTCGACGCCGGCTCGGGCAGCATGCTGCTCCAGGCCATCCTCGGAGGCGCTGCCGGCATCGCCGTCGCTTTCCGCGCCTGGAAGTCCCGGCTGAAGGGCAAGAAGGCCGTCGACGAGGCCCTCGCCACCACCGAACAGCCCGAACAGGTCACCGAGGGCTCCTGATCCCGAGATGGTGACATCCGATCCCGGGTCGTTCCGCGACCCGGCCTCCCGTGTCGTCCTGACTGACGGCCGCGTCCTGCGGCTCCTCGACAAACGGGGCCTGGCCGCCTGGCAAGCGGTGTCGCAATCTGCATTCTTCATCTCGGAGATGGCCGCGGGCCGGATCATCGGCACCAAAGAAGTCGACGATCCGACCGGCACTGCGGCGGGTGCTCTCGAACACGACCGCCTGCCCTTGATCACCTATCCGTACGAGTGGACCTTCGGGATGCTCCGGGACGCCGCGCTCCTGTACCTCGACCTCATCGAGACGGCACTCCAGGCTGGCTTCACCATGAAGGACGCCACGCCGTACAACATTCAGTTCCAGGGCGGCTCACCGATCTTCATCGACGTCGGATCCTTCGAGCCCTACCGACCGGGCGAGCCCTGGCTCGGCTACCGCCAGTTCACACGCCAGTTTCTCTTCCCGCTGATGCTCCACTCGTGGGTGGGCGCTCCGTTTCAGCCCTGGCTCCGGGGTGACCCCGAAGGCCCCACGGCGTCCCAGATGCGAGCAGTGCTGGGTGGCCGGCGCCGCTTCAACTCCGCCGCCTTGATGCACGTCCGCCTCCAGGCCCGGATGGAGGACCGGATGCGAGGGTCGTCGGTGCGGTCCGAGCTGAAGACTGCCGGCTTCAACGCCGACCTGATCCTCGCCAACGTCGTGCGTCTCAAGAAGGTCGTGTCTTCGATGGAGGCCGATCCGGCGGGCGCCGGATGGGCCGGGTACCAGGAGTGTGCCCACGTCGGCCGCGACCGCGACCTCAAGTCGAAGTTCCTGTCCGACACCCTCCAGGCCGGCGACTTCGGAACCGTCCTCGACCTCGGCGCCAACGACGGCCACTTCTCGCGCATCGCCGCGGCCGCCGGGGCCCACGCCGTCGCCGTTGACGGCGACGAGGCCGTCTTGGAGCGTCTCCACCGCAGCATCGACGGCCAATCGATCTCGGTGGTGCTCGCTGACCTCGCCAACCCCTCCCCTTCACAAGGTTGGCGAGAGGAAGAGCGCCCAGGGCTGTGGGAACGAGTCGATCCCGACCTCGTGGTGGCCTACGGGCTGATCCACCATCTCATCTACACGGCCAGCATTCCGCCGTCATCTGTCCTCGACTGGCTCCGCTCCTTCGACTGCCCGGTCATCGTGGAGTTCGTCTCCCCCGCCGACGAGATGGTTGCCGTGCTCACCGCCAACAAGGAAGAGGCAGAGCTGCACCCCGGTCGGACGGAAGCTGAATTCCGCCAGCTTGTCGCCGAGCGGTTCACGATTGGGGCGGAACAGCCTCTCGAGGGGGGCACCCGGGTCCTTTTCCGCCTACTGCCTGCATAGCTCGTTCCGGATCCACCGGAGCCAAGGCGCAGGAGGCCGTTCAGGATCAGTCCCCCGGAGCCAAATAGCAGGAGGCCGTTCAGGATCAGTCCCCCGGAGCGAAGCGAGGGGGGAAGGTACCGCCGGCCGAGGAACGAGGCCGGGGGTAGGGGGTCGGTTCCTAAGTCAAGTACGACCTCACGCTGACAGGCGACGTCTCGCTGCCTAGTCGGCTGGGATTGCTACAGCTTCTGCCACGGCCCAGTCGTCGAACTCGGCCACCACCGTCAACTGCGCCGTCCCATGGGGGATGGAAGTTCTCGGAATCGAGAAGCGGAATCCCGAACGCAGCAGGTTCTCGCTCTCGAACCACACGACGACGTTGCCGTTGTCGAGGTTTGGCGGGCCTGAGGCCAGCAGCTGGCTCCCGGCGAATACATAGATGTGCTGCGGTGGTGCTTTGGCCACGATGTCCGCCGCCCAGCCAGTGAACTGGAGCGAGCCGCCCGCCCCCTCCTGGACCTGATCGACCTGCACCTGCCTGGTCGACTCAGGTCGGATCTCGAGCAAGCGTCCCGACTCGTCCTTGAGTTCCACGGTCAGGTCTCCGACCGTCCCCGACAGCCAATGACCATCTTCTGCCGGGATCAACACATCCACCTCATTCGGCCCGGCATGAATCAGCTCCTCGGCGACCATGCCGGCGAAGGTGCCCGTTCCAGGCCCGTCGGGCACCACTGCGCCGGTGCCGGCCACCGACCCGTTGAGCAGGAACAGGACGGAGTGAACATCGGAGCCCGCCGGGAAAGCGATGCGCCCGTTCCAATAGGTCTGAGCCATTCCCCCCCGCTCGGTGCCTGTCACCAGCTCACTCCCCAGGTCGAGCTGCCAGGTGATAGCGGAATCGGCGACGATTTCGAGCGTTGTCGCCGACTCTCCCACCAGGGCGGCGAACTCGCCGGCACCCGCGACACCCCTCCACGAATTCTGATCGGGGACCCAGTCGTAGTTCCTGCGGACCTGTTCGAACAGTGTGTCGAGGTCCGTCGATGCCGCGACCCGATCGCAGCACCAGAAGATGGGCTCGTGCGGACGGTCGGTTCCCTCCACTTCGAGGAGCGAGATGCCGTCGAATTCCCAATCCGTCCGAACATCGAGGACGTCGACGATGGTCGGAAGGACATCCAACCCGAAGGCGGGGTCGTCCACGACCTCACCCGCTTCCTGACCCGGGTACTTGATGAAGAGAGGTACGCGATAGAGGTCGTCAATGTTGCCGTCGAAAGGCCACCTGCGATGCTCGCCCAATTCGAAGGAAGCGCCGTGGTCGGCGAGAACCACCACCAGCGAGTCGTCCCAAGTCCCGGACCGGTCCATCGAGTCGAAGATGCGGCCCAGCATCAGGTCCAGCATGCCCACCTGATAGAGGTGTCGCTGAAATCCGATAACGCCAAAGGTGGGCGACCCGGCCCATCGTCCATCGCCACCGACTCCCTCCACCTCGGTGTACTGCTCTGGCCGCGTGTAGTGGGTTCCCGACGGATTGGTCACCCACGGGACGTGCGGAGCCGGGACATGGGCATAGGAGAGGGTCGGCCGTGCGCCGCCACCGACTCCGTTGGCGATCCGCTGCAACCAATCGACCCAGTCGGCCCGGAGGGACGGCGCAGGCACCGGCAGACCCGGCACATCGATGGCCTCGCCGTCGGGGGTCTCGGCCTGACCGAGAAATCCGGCCCAGCTGTTGTCAATGCTCGGAAGGGAGTCCTCCAAACCCGGTGGCGCCGCCAGATGGCTGTAAACCACGACGGCGTCAGCGATCAGAGAGGCGAATCGGGCCGGGGACCGTCCGGCGTACTCAGGACAGACCTCCGCTGGGCACATCGACGCCACCCACTCGATGACGTGCATCTCGTAGTCATCGGCGAGGAGCGTGAACAGGTTGGCGGGGTGATCCTCGGACGACGGCGCCAGTCCCCTTTCGAAGGTCCGGCCGGTCAGGATCGACGGGATGCTCTGGGTCGTGGCGATGGAGTTGGAAAGAGCGTTGCGGTACCAGGTCCCCTCGTCCGCCAGCCGGGCAAAGTTGGGAAACAGCGACCAGTTCACCTCTCCCTCGGGCGTGACGAGGCTGGCGAGCGGGAACTCGTCCATCTGGATGAACACGATTGGCGCCGGGGCAACGACATCCCCCGACCCGGCCACTTCCGCCTCTTCCCAGATGAGCCCGGCCGCAGGCGAAGCGAAGAGGAACAAGCCGATCACGATCGGCAGCGCGGCCGCCGTCCACGGGAGAAACGTCCCCCCCATCCGGTCCACGGTTGGTACGAGGAACAGCACCAATCCCACGATCAGCAAGGTGATCCAGATGGAGTCGGTTGCCTGACGTGCCACCACCAGTCCGATTGCGGCAGCCAGAACGGCCACCACCGCCCCGTAAGCGATTCGGCCAGCGCTGGGGCTCCACTGCTCGAACCCCCAGACCACCAGTGAGGCCAGCAGCGGCACTGTCAAAGCGACCAGCAAGGCGAACCCGATCAGCTGCCACGACGAGGTCCGGTTGGCGACGAAGACCTCGGGATTGCGCCCGAACATGTCGAGGATCGGCCACGCCACCGCCAGGGTGCTGAGGCCAGCGATGATGAGCACGCGGCGACGCATGACGGAGGATCCCATGGGCGTCTAGGAAAGTACCCCACCTTTCCTCGCTAACGGATGTCCTCAACTCACGGAACGCCGAGAGACAGTCTCTGGCCGGCTCGACGGTCCGGCTGATCTCTGGAACCACCGGGACCTCGATAGCGTCTAACGCCCAAAGAAGGGACGTCTTGACCGCATCACGCCGAAGATTCCTGCGCTCGGTCCGGGCACGCATCCGCGTGGCCTGGTTGGCGTCGACCGTCCAGCGGTACGCCCCTTACGTCGCCGGGGTGCTGGCCGTGATCCTCGCCGCCGCCTGGCTCATCCCCTTCGACCGCGCCGTGGAAACTTCGGCAGTCGTCATCGGGCTCTCGCTCCTGGTGCTCATCGTGGGCCTAATACGCCTTCATGTCACCGACTGGGATGCCGCTCGGGCCGCAGAGCGTGGCCTCCGGGTGCGTGACACCCTGACTACCGCTCTTGAGTTCACCGACGAGTCCGACGAGGTTCACGGTTTGATCCAGCGAAGGGCCGACGAGATCGTCGCCGGCGCCAGCCCCCGCCAGGCCATTCCGATCAATCCCGAGCCATCGAGCCTTCGCCGCCTCGGCCTGGTGGCCGCGGTCGCAGTGGCGTTCGCTCTTCTTCCCCCGCTGGGCGGCGCGCCGGCCCTCTCTGCCGATCACGCCACTGCCATCGAGAAGGAGGCGGACAACGTCGACAAGATCGCCGACGCAGTGGAGCAGTCCAAGGTCGAAGATTCCGGGGAGCTCGCCGAACAGCTCCGGCAGCTGGCCAAGGAGCTACGCCAGTCGTCCACCCTCGAAGAGGCCCTTCAGGCTCTGGACAAGACCGACGCCTCACTCCGAGCCAAGCTCGACCCCACCTTTCTCGCCCAGAAGGCCGCCGCTCAAGGACTGGCCCAGGACTTGACTCTCCGACCACTGACACCCCAGGGTGGTCCCGACCCCGAGTCTCAGTTCCAGGAGCTCGCCCGCTCCCTCGACGGCCTCTCCGAACAGGAACGACAGGCGGCAGTCGATCGCCTCCGTGAGCTCGCCGCCTCGCAGGCGAGTGGAAACCCTGCCCTCTCCGACCAGCTCTCCAGAGCGGCCTCCGCCCTCGCCCAGGTCAACAACGCCGCGGCCCGGGAAGCACTTGGCGAGGCCTCGACCGGGTCGCAGTCCGGCCTCCAGGGCGTCCGGGGACAGCAGGCCATTTCCGAATCGTCTCGCGCCCTCGACGGGGTGCGATCACGCCTCGGGCAGGCCCAGGGCCAGGGTCAGGGTCAAGGCCAAGGACAGGGCCAAGGTCAAGGCCAAGGTCAGGGTCAGGGTCAGGGTCAGGGACAGGGCCAAGGTCAGGGTCAGGGACAAGGTCAGGGACAAGGTCAAGGCGGCCAGGGCGGTGTCGGTGGCAGAGGTGGTTCCGGCCAGATCGGTGGCGTCGCCCC
Source organism: uncultured Acidimicrobiaceae bacterium (assembly GCA_964529515.1). Taxonomy (GTDB): domain Bacteria; phylum Actinomycetota; class Acidimicrobiia; order Spongiisociales; family ZC4RG35; genus ZC4RG35. The sequence continues at coordinate 8,323 of CAZGWX010000137.1, read as the reverse complement.
CGGTCAAGGCGGCGCCTCAGGCCAGGGCGGTCAGGGAACAGTCGGCGGCGGCCAGAGCCAGAACCACGGCACTGGCGTCGACAGCACGATCTTCGACCCCGTGAACCGGGGGAACATTTCCGACCTGCTTCAAGTCGGGATCGACGGCGGCAGTGGAGACGGCGACATCGTCGGCCGGGGCGACGGCCCGACCGAACGCGGCGAGTCGATCATTCCCTACGCCCAGGTGCTCCCGCGTTACCTGAACGACGCCGCCGACTCGCTGGCCCGACTCCGCCTCCCGCCGTCGATGCGGGGAATCGTCCAGAGCTACTTCGACGGGCTCGCCTCGGAGGTGCGCTGACATGGACCTGGAACACAACGCTTCGCTGGCGGCGGCGATCGAAGAGGCGGTCGGGCAGAGGATCGCCGGCCAGCCTCAGCTGATCCGCCAGACCCTGGTCGGGCTCTTGGCCGAAGGACACGTGCTTCTCGAAGGCGTTCCCGGGCTGGGCAAGACCGAGCTGGTCAAGGCATTCTCCGCTGCGATCGGCGTCGACTTCTCCCGCGTCCAATTCACGCCCGACCTGATGCCCGCCGACATCGTCGGCACTCAGATCCTCGAAGAGGACGAGCACGGGAGACGACAGTTCCAGTATCGGCCGGGTCCCGTCTTCACGAACATGCTCCTCGCTGACGAGATCAACCGCGCCACACCGAAGACACAGGCGGCACTGCTGGAGGCCATGCAGGAGCGCCACGTCACGGTCGCCGGCGAGACGAGGCCACTCCCCCGCCCGTTCTTGGTGCTTGCCACGCAGAACCCCATCGAGCTCGAGGGGACCTATCCGCTTCCCGAAGCCCAGCTCGACCGCTTCATGCTGAAGGTGACCGTCAACCCCCCGTCGGCAGACGTCCTTGAAGAGATCCTCCGTCGTACCACCACCGGACACGTCCCCGAGGTGCCCCGCGTCGCCGACGCCGAGACCATCTCTGGCGTCATCGCCGACATCCCGCGCGTGCCGATGGCGGCCCACCTGCTCCGGTACGTGTCACTGTTGGTCGAGGCATCTCACCCCGAGGGCAACACCGCACCGCCGCTGGTCAAGCGCTACGTCCGGTGGGGGGCATCGCCCCGTGGGGCCCAGGCCATCGTCCTCGCCGCCAAGGCCGCCGCCGTCATCGACGGCCGCCCTCACGTCACTGCCGAAGACGTCCGTTGGGCCGCGCCGGCGGCCCTTCGCCATCGACTGGTGCTGGGCTTCGAGGCGACGGCCGAAGGCCTCGGAACGGACACGATCATCGAGGAGCTTCTCCAGACCATCCCGGAGCCAAAGGCCGAGATCAGAGGAACCCCTTGACCCTGCTCAGCCCGGCTTTGATGGCCCGGCTGGAACGCCTTCAGATCGGGAACCGGCAGCGCCTCTTGGGGCGGTTCGGGGGGGAGCACGACTCAAAGCGCTACGGGAACACGATCGACTTCTCCGACTTCCGCGAGTACCACCCGGGCGACGACTTCCGGCGCATCGACTACAACGTGCTGGCCCGGCTCGATCAGGTGCTCATCAAGCTGTTCGAGGCCGACGACGAGGTGACGGTCCGACTCCTCGTCGACACCTCAGCGTCGATGTCGGTCGGGGGCAAGCTCGACCAGGCGAAGCGCCTCGCGGCGGCACTCGGGTTCGTGGCTCTGACCGCCCACGACTCGGTGACCGTCCACGCATTCCCCGGCCGCGGTCCTGCCCCCAGATTCTCCGGGCGCTCGGCGACGCCGGGGTTCTTCACGTACCTGGAGAGCCTCCAGCCCGAAGGAGACACGCCGCTGGCCACGGCCACGAGCCACCTGCTCGGCCAGTCGACCCTTCCGGGGATCACGGTCGTCATCAGCGACCTCCTGACGCCCCAGTGGCGTTCGCTCATCGGTCTCCGTGCCGGTGGCAGCGATCTGTTGGTCGTTCACATCACTTGCCGCGACGACCTCGAACCCGATTACCAGGGCGACCTCGAACTGGTGGACCGGGAGGACGGCCAACGCCTCACGGTGAGCGTGACCGAAGAGGTCATGCGCAACTACGTCGACCGGGTCGCCACCTGGCGCGACGAAGTCGGTGCGGTCACGGCCGCGGCAGGCGGCTTCGTCTTGTCGGTCGACGCCGAGGACGACGTCGAGCGGACCCTCCTCCAGAGCTGGCGCCGGCTCGGAGTGTTGCGGTGAGCTTCCTCGCGCCTGCGGGCCTGGCCGCGCTGGCGCTCGCCATCCCCATCGTCATCCTTCACATGCTGACGCCTCGCCGACCCGCCACACCGGTCAGCTCGCTCCTCCACTGGGACGGCCTCAAACACGCCATCACCTCGGCGCAGCCGTGGCAGAAGCTCCGCATCAGCCTCCTGCTCCTGCTCCAGCTGGCCGCCGTGATCCTGTTCGCTCTCTCCCTGGCCCGTCCCGCCCTCGTCACCGAGGCCGTGCTCGCCGACCACACCGTCTTCATCATCGACGCCTCGGCGTCGATGAGCGCCATCGACGGCTCACCCGACCGTCTCGCCGACGCCGTCGCCAGAGCCCAGAGCCTCCGCGAAGAGCTCCCCGACGGCGGCACCGCCAGCGTGGTGGTCGCCTCGTCGAACCCGGTGGTGGTCTTGGAGAACTCCGACGACCCCGACCAGTTCCGGCGCACCGCCGCGGCCATCCGCACCACCGGATCGGGTGTCGACTACGAGGCCACCTTCGCCCTCGCCGAGTCCCTGGTCCTCCCCGACCGTTCCACCGGGTTCGTTCTTGTCAGCGATGGACAGCTTTCCGAAGTGGAACAGCGACTCGCCCCTCTCGGCACCAGATACGAACGGGTCGGTGACGCCGACACCAACCGGGCGATCACTGACCTCTCGGTCACGGCGGTGCCGGGAGGGCTGCAGGCAAGGGTCACGCTGGCCAACACCGGAGGCCCGACGGCCACCCAGCCGCTGCGTCTCGACGTCGACGGTCTCACCGTGCTCACCGAGACGATCGAGATCCCGGCCGGGCAGGTGGTGGAGCGGACCTTCGAGCTTCCGACCGGCGCCCTTGTCGCCGGCTATCTGGACGGCCAGGACCTGCTCGCTTACGACAACCAGCGCTTCGCCGTGGCACCGGTGCTGGGCGACCTGAAGGCCCGGGTCCACGGCGACGCCACCTTCTTCGTCGACCAGCTCCTCGCCGCCATCCCCGGAGTGGCCACCTCCGCCGGCCCTGCCGACGAGGTCGACTTCGAGGTCTTTGTGGGTGTGGCGGTGCCCATCGACCAGGCGACACCCTTCATCGCCATCGACGTGCCCGGTGGGATTCCCGGTGTGATCCCGACGGGAAGAGTCGAAAACCCGATTCCGACCCTCGTCGCCAACGACCCGCTCCTCGAAGACGTCGACGTCTCCACCCTGGCCATCGCCGACGCCCAGGTACTTGAGGTGCAGGGAGCCGACACACTTCTCGGCGCTCCCGGGGCCCCGCTGATCGTGTCCGGGGAGACCAACGGTGTCCCCTGGTTCTACCTGGCTTTCACCCTGGAGCGCTCCAACCTGCCCGTCAGCGTTTCGTATCCGATCATTGGCGCCCGCATGGTGGGCGCCCTGGCCGCCGCCGAGGAGGCGCCCCCCGCCATCACCGTCGGAGAGAAGCTCCCGGTGAGCGCCGGGGACTCGGCCGTCGTCGACCCGAGAGGCAACCGCGCCCGGCTCACCCTTACCGACACAGCCCCGGCGGCCGGTGTCGCCGGCCTCTGGGTCATCGAGTCCACCGACGGGTCCAGCACGCATGTGGCGGTGAACCCCGATACGGCGGAGTCGGCCCTTCGCCCGGCAAACGACCTCCCCGAGGTCCGGCCCGCGCCCCCGCGAGAAGACGGTCAGACCTCGACGCTGGCCCGAAGCCTCCTCCCCTGGTTCCTGGCGGCTCTGCTCGTGGTCCTCGCTGCCGAGCTCTGGGTCAGCTCCCGGGCCCGTGGCGTGTCCCGGAAGCAATGGCGGTGGGGCCTGGTCGCACGGGCGGTGATCGTCGTCCTCGTCCTGCTCGCCATCTTCGACCCTCGGATCGCTCTGCCGTCCAACCAGGTGACCACGGTGTTCGTGGTCGACGTCTCGGCTTCGATGGCGGAGGCGAAACAAGCGGCGCGGGTGTGGGTGCAGGCTGCCGTCGCCGGGGCAGGCTCCAACCAGTTCGCCGTGGTGGACTTCGGTTCGGATGCCCGGGTCGCCACTCCTATCGGGTCGGTGCTGTTCCCCCCGGCGCGCAACGTCGACGAAGACGCGTCCAACACGTCCCGTGGCCTCCGGCTCGCCGAGTCGGTACTCGATGGTTCCAGCAAACAGCGCCTCATCTTGGTATCCGATGGCCGGGTCAACGCAGGCGATCTGCAGGCCGAGCTGGAACGTCTGCGCTCCGTCGGCGTAGCGGTCGACGTCCACACCGTCTCCACCACCCAGCGAACCGATGCCGCCGTCGCCGGCATCGACGTCCCATCCGGTGTCAACGAGGGAGAGTCGTTCACAGCCACGGTCGAGGTTCTGTCCACGATTGCCGGGGCTGCCGAGGTCGAGCTCCGGAGTGACGGGCAGACCCTGGCGACACGTCAGGTCGATCTGGTGGCAGGCGCCAACCGTGTCGACTTCGAGGTGGTGGCGGGATCTCCCGGACTCCAGCGTCTCGAGGCCCGGGTACGGATGTCGGGCGATGCTGTGTCCGCCAACGACATCACCCAGTCGGCTGTCCAGGTGGCCGGGCCGCCAAGCGTGCTCATCGTCGAAGGCGAGCCCGAGAACGGCCGCTTCCTGGCTTCCGTCCTGGAGTCGGCCGGGCTGCAGACCGAGTCGATCGGTGTCGGGGACCTGGGTGGGATCGAAGAACTGGCCGTGCACCAGGCCGTCGTTCTGGTCGACATCTCCGCCCGCGACCTGGGTGAGACCCACCTCACCGCTCTCGACGGGTTCGTCCGCAACCTCGGGCGTGGTCTCGTGGTGGTCGGCGGCACCCGCTCGTACGGCCTCGGTGGTTACAAGGACACCCCGCTCGAAGCCCTTCTCCCCGTCGACAGCGAAGCCGTCGACACCCAGCGTGAGGTGGAGGTGGCTCAGGTCCTCCTCATCGACGCCAGCGAGTCGATGGGTGCCTGTCACTGCGCCGACGACGGCTCGTTCACGGATCGACCAGGCGGGGTCAACAAGACCGACATCGCCAAGGCGGGCGCCATCCGCGCCATCGAAGCACTGGGGCCCCACGACCAGGTGGGGGTGCTCGCCTTCAGCGGGACCGGCAACTGGCTGGTTCCTCTTCAGGAGGCGCCTGACCGGGGGTTCGTCGAGGAGCGGGTGGGATCGATCCGCCCGTTCGGCGAGACCAAGGTCGTTCCCAACATTCGGGAGGCGGCCGAGGCCCTCAGGGCGTCAGACAAGGAGCTCAAGCACATCATCCTGTTCACGGACGGATTCACCAACGAGTTGGCGATCGGCGAGGATTTCCCACTCTTCGGCCCCAGCCTGGTTGCCGAGGTCGAGAAGCTGGCCGAGGAAGGGATAACCGTGTCGGTGGTCGGCACGGGCGAAGGCGCCATCCCCGCTCTGGAGGAGGTCGCCATTGCGGGACGGGGTCGCTTCTACCCAGGCCGCGACCTGAACGAGATCCCCGAGATCTTCGTCAAGGAGGCCCGCCTCGCCTCCCGGTCCTTCATCAACGAAGGCGAGTTCTTCCCGGCCGTGACCTCCACCGCTCCCGCAGTGCGCGACCTGGCCTCCTCTCCCCCACTTCTCGGCTTCGTCGCCACCACCGCCAAGCCGACCTCGGACGTCCAACTGCAAATCGGTGAGTTCTCCGATCCGCTGCTCGCCTCCTGGCGGGTGGGTCTGGGTCAGGTGACGGCGTGGACCAGCGACAGCGGCGAGAAGTGGGCGGCGAACTGGGCCACCTGGGAAGGCTTCGCCCACTTCTGGTCCAACGTGGTCCGTGACACCTTCCCCCTGACCGGCGCCGAGGGTGAGATCGTCGACGCCCGGATCAGCGACGAGACCCTCACTGTGACCTTGCAGAGCGACGAGGTGTTGGAGGCCGGGGTGGAGCCGGTGGCAAGGGTCACCCTTCCCGACGGCCTGACCACAGAGGTCCGCCTGGAGCGCATGTCCGACACCGAGTTCTCGGCGACCGTCGCGGCTCGCCAAGGTGGCACGTACGCGGTCGGCGTCTCCTTCGAGCGCTCCGACGGCTCCCAGCCCATCCTGACCGCCATCGCCACCCGCTCATTCGCTGCCGAGTACCTGCCCGGTGACTCCGACCCCGGTCTCATGGCATCGGTCTCTGCGGCGACCGGAGGACGGGGCGAGATCGAAGCGGCCCAGGCTTTCGACCCCGACGGCCTGGAATCCGGCGTCAACCGTCAATCCTTCCGCTGGTGGTTCCTGTTGCTGGCCGCCCTGCTGTGGCCACTCGACGTAGCCCTCCGACGTCTCCGCCTCTCCCGCGGAGAGCGAACACTCCGGAGAGCGTCAGGACCAGAGCCCCAGCCCACACCCACCACACCATCGGCCTGACGAATACCGCCACGTCGAAACCGTCGGCCTCGACCGTCATCAGCGAGACCGCCACGATGAGGTCCGCCACCGGAGTCGACCACAGGGCCGGCTCGGCGACGGGCAAAGACTGGGCCTCATATCCCCTGATCTGGGGTCTCAGCTCCATCTTTCCGTCGACCAAGAACCGGCCTTCGGCGTAGACGAAGTTGGGTGCCTCACCGGTGGACACCTCGACCAGCTCCAACCGATGCGACCCGACGTCGATGGCGTCTCCCACCCGCATGCGCACGGCGGCGTCGGTGCCCAGCGAGCTCCCTCCCGCGCCGATCAGCACCATCGCCAGCCCGAGGTGAGCGAGCCTGCCCGGTTCGAACAGCCTGCCTCGCAGATGGCGGATCACAACCCCGATCGCGCCTCCGGCTACCACGGCCAGTGCCAGGCCCGCTGGCGAGATCTCCTCTGCGACCCAGAGCATGAGGGTGGCGGAGAGAACGGCACCGACAGCGAAGGCGACCAGGTCCAACAGCCGAATCCCGTGTTCGGACCAGGTGGTCTGCGTGGCGAAACCGATGAGAAGAGCGACGGCGATGGCCGGGGGCAGAACCATGGTGACGAAGTAGGTGGTGTCGAGGACGACCGTGTCGCCACCGAATACCGAGAGGTAGGCCGGGTAGGCCGTCCCGATCAGAACGAACAGAGTGATCAAACCGACGAGCACTCCGCTGGCGCCGAGCCATGTCGCCCTGCCCGCATCGAACCGCGTCCAGGCGGAACCCTTCTCCGTTTGAAAGGTCATCCAAGTGATTACGACGCCGGCAACCAACGCCGTGATCAGGAGGATGCGCCCCACCACCGGGTCTTCGGCGAACGAGTGGATCGACCCGGTAGCCCCGGACCGCGTCAGGTACACCCCGAGGACGCTGAGGGCGAACGGGAAGAGGGCGAAGAAGACCGCCCCGCGGGCGAATCTGCCGTCGCGTCGCGTCACCCGTGATGCGTGGAGGAATACGGTCGCGGCCAGCCATGGAAGGAGGGCGGTGTTCTCCACCGGATCCCAGGCCCAGAACCCTCCCCATCCGAGTTCGACGTATGCCCAGTTGGCGCCGGCGACCATGCCGAGAGTGAGCAGCGTCCACGGCACCAACAGGGCGCTCCTCACACCGGGTATCCAGGAAGCAATGTCCTCCCGCCGGAACAGGGCGCCTGCGGTGATGGCGAATGGGACCACCAGGCTGGTCAGCCCCAGATAGAGGATCGGCGGGTGGTAGATCATCGCCGGGTGCTGGAGGATCGCCAGCAGACCCTGGCCGTCGATGGCCGGGATAGTGAGACGGACGAACGGGTTGGTGGCCAGCGTGCTGAGAAGGAGACCGGCGAGCCCGACGGCGCCGATCACCCGGTGCTCAAGGTCGCCGCGGCGGCGGACACCCCAAGACCCGACGCCGAGAAGCATGGCGACGTAGAAGAGCATCGACCCTTCCATGCCGCCCCAAACTGCCGACAGGCGGTACGGCCACGGGGTGGCTCGGCTGGTGGTCTTGGCCACGTAAGCGAGTGAGAAGTCATTGGTGAGGAGCGCGAATGCCAGGACGCCTGTGGCGAGGACGGCGAGTGCCGTAGCCAACCTGACGAGGCCCCGCGGGCGATAGAAGATCGAAGTGGCGCCTGCTGCCACGGCGGCCCACAGGACGATGGTCCCCAATTGAGCGGCTTCCACCACCGAAGGCTACCGAGACCCCATGGATTAGCTCCCCCTGAGGTTGGTCCCCCTGAGCGTCAGCGAAGGGGGAAGGTTCCTGCCGCCGAGCGTTAG
>CAZGWX010000136.1:0-13294 GCA_964529515.1 uncultured Acidimicrobiaceae bacterium | reverse complement strand
GGATGGTGGAGGACGATCCGGAGCATCAGAAGAGGCGGAGATGGGTGCTTTCGGCCTCCTTGAGACCGACATAGTCGACTTCGATCGCCTTGATCCCCTTCGACTCGGCGTAGACACGGGCCTGCGGCGCAATCACCTCGGCGGCGAAGATGCCGCGCACCGGTGCGAGTCGGGGGTCGGCGGAAAGGCGGTCCAGGTAACGGGCCAACTGCTCGACCCCGTCGATGTTGCCCCGCCGCTTCACCTCCACGGCCACCGTCCCGCCGTCGGGGTCGGCGCAGAGCAGGTCGACCGGCCCGATGTCCGTCGGGTACTCCCGGCGTATCAGTGTGAGACCGTCTTCCAGGATCCACGGACGCTCGGCAAGAAGTTCCTGAAGGTGAGCCTCGACGCCGTCTTTCTCCAACCCGGGATCTTCGCCCAGCTCGTGGACGACGTCGGTGAACACCTCGTGGAGGTGAATGGTCAAGGTCTCTCCCTTGGAGTTGGCCACAACCCAGTGGTCGTCGTGTTGCGTGATCAGGTTTGGCGCCACCATCCAGTTCAGCGGCTTGGAGGCATTGCCGTCTGAGTGGATGGCCAGGGTTCCGTCGGCCTTGATCATGATGAGCCGCGTCGCCTGGCCGAGGCGCGCAGTGAGACGCCCCTCGTACTCGACACTGCAACGGGCGATGACCAGCCTCACGGGCGACGAGGGTAGGAAATCAGACGGTGCGAGGGCGCGTCGGCCGTGTGAATACGAACCAAAGGGCGTATGCCCAGACCACGGCCATGGCCACTCGAACCCAGCCGATGTCGACGAAGATGAAGCCGGAAACGCCGATAGACAGGGTGATGGCCACCGCCGCCACCCACTTCATCCGCCTCGTCAGACCGTGATCCCGATAACCCCGGATGACCTTCCCGAAGTAGGGGTGGGCGAGCATCCAATCGTGCATACGGTCAGAGGACATGGAGAAGAAGAAGGCAGCGAGCAGGATCAGGTCGAAGGTCGGGACGCCGGGCAGGTAGCTGAGCGGGAGCAGGGCCAGGCAGATGAGCCCCAGCACGAAGTAGAGGCCGCGGGCGAGGGGGTTCCGGGCCTTGCGGGTCGTACGGGCATCCGCAGACACAGCCATTGACGGGGAAAGTAGACGGCTCGCGCTCCGACGGCGAGTCGCCAAAACGGGTCGACTACCTTCCACACCAGACTTCCAGAGGAGAGCACAAGTGCCGATCGCATCGCCCGAGACCTATCGAGCCATGTTCGCCGCAGCCCGGACGGACGGCTTCGCCTACCCCGCCATCAACGCCACCTCGTCTTCGACGATTCTCGCTGCCCTGGAAGGGTTCGCCGCTGCCGGATCGGACGGGATCATCCAAGTGTCATACGGCGGCGGTGAGTTCGCCTCCGGGCAGTCCAACAAGGACATGGCCCTCGGGGCAATGGCGCTCGCCGAGTTCGCCAACGTGGTGGCGCCCAGATACCCGGTGAACGTCGCCCTGCACACGGACCATTGCCCGCCCGACCGGGTGGAGGGGTTCATCCGGCCGCTCCTCGCCGAGAGCAGAGCCCGGCGCGAGCGCGGGGAGCCTCCCGTCTTCCAGAGCCACATGCTCGATGCGTCCAACCTCCCCATGGACGAGAACCTCGCCATCGCCAACGAGCTGTTGGAGGCGTGCGCCGAGCTCGACATCATTCTCGAATTGGAGATCGGGATCGTCGGAGGCGTCGAGGACGCCGCGGACCACGAGGGAATCGATCGATCCAAGATGTACACGTCACCCGAGGACATGGTGCGGGTCACCGAGACCCTCGGGGCATTCGACCGAGGCGAATACACCCTGGCCGCGGTGTTTGGCAACGTCCATGGCGTCTACAAGCCCGGCGCCGTCAAGCTCGACCCGAAGATCCTGCGGGACGGCCAGGCCGCCGTCGAAGAGAAGTTCGGCTCTGATGCCCGCCACTACCTGGTGTTCCACGGTGGCTCCGGCTCGTCGATGGAGGAGATCCGGGAAACGATCACCTACGGCGTGGTCAAGATGAACATCGACACCGACTGCCAGTACGCGTACACCAGGCCGATCGTCGACCACGTCATGACCAACTACTCGGGGGTCCTCAAGGTGGACGGCGATGTCGGCGACAAGAAGGCTTACGACCCCAGGTCGTACATGCGCAAGGCGGAACAGGGCATGACCGACCGGGTGGTCGAGGCTTGCGAGGCTCTGGGCTCGGCAGGACGGTCCCTCGGGACCTGATGGAGCCCCCCACCACCATCGTGTGCGTGGAGTGCCTCGGGGAGGCCCGCCTGATGAGCTACCTGCCTCCCGATGAGCCCCTGGAGGACGGCACCCCCCTCGTCTATCACTGCCCCGATTGTTACGGGCGATTCGACGTCGTCTGGGAGGACGAGCCGGAGTAGGCCGCTCCGCGGCCTGTGCCTTAGACCCGGAACCGGTCCGGATCGAGCCCGAGGCCGTCGCAGAACTCCTCGAGCGCGGGTCGGTCGACGCCCTTCCACTCCAGATCCCCGAGGGACTCGGCGATCGGCACGTCGAGCCGGAGACGGGCCAGATCCCGGTACAGGTAGGCGTCGGCGAGGTTGACCTGCAGGCTCTCGGCCAGCCGAACCCCTCCGCGCACCGGCACGTCCCAGTCCGCGAAGTCGGGCGGGATCATCTCGATCCTTCCGTACCGCGCGAGCACGACCGACGTCGACTTCGCTCCCCACCCGGGGATCCCCGGGATCCCGTCGGCGGTGTCGCCGACGAGCCCGAGGTAGTCGGGGATCGACTCAGGGTGAATCCCGAACTTGGCCACAACACCCGTCTCGTTCATGACGGTGCCCTCACGCCGGTTGTAGGTGACGATGCGGTCGCCGACCACCAACTGCGCCATGTCCTTGTCCGGAGTGCAGATCACGACCTGGGAAACATCATCCACCCAGCGCACAGCGGCGGTGCCAATGGCGTCGTCGGCCTCGTGCTCGATGTTCCCCCACACCACGACGCCCAGCGCTGCCACTCCGCGCTCGGCAAGCGGGAACTGGGCGAGAAGGTCGGGGTCCATGCCGGCTGAGGTCTTGTAGCCGGCGAACATCCGGTTGCGGAACGATTCGATCACCGTGTCGAAGCTGGCGGCGAGGTGGGTGACACCCGGCTCCCGGAGCAGTCCGAGGGTCGAGTCCATGATCCCAACGGTCGCCCGCAGGTCGGAGCCGTCCTTGCCCACCACGGTGTCCCGGCGCCCGTAGTGAGCGCGGAACAGCTCGTAGGTACCATCGAGGAGGTGGAGCCGCACCCCGACGATGCTACGACCTCCGGCGATCCTTGGCGGCGTGCCAATGAGGAGATGGGCGACCTGGGTCGCCGCCTCCGCGACGTCTATCAGGCCGTGGCCGACGAATCAGGGCCGTCCGAGGGAGACATCCGCGACGCCTTCGCCACCCTGATTGGAGCCTGGAACCAGGTTGCCGGCACCCTCACCAACGCGTTCCAGGATCCAGAGGTGCGCGGGCATCTGAAGTCGGCTGCCGGGGCCCTCACCGAGGCCGTCGGCGCCACGCTCAGGGGCCTGGGCGACGAGCTCGGCGTTCACGACGAGGAGGAGTGACCTCGGTGTCACCGTTGATCGCTCCCGGAGAGGTCCCCACCAACGCCCGAATCTTCGACCTGAGATGGTCACTTGCGGACCCGGACGGCGGCCGGAACGCATATCTCGCCGGCCATGTCCCCGGGGCCGTGTTCGTCGACCTCGACCGCGATCTGGCGGCCCCGCCATCGATGGACGGCCGGCACCCTCTTCCCGACCCTTCTGACTTCGCGGCCACCCTCGGCCGCCTCGGGCTGGCGCCTGACGACTCCGTCGTCGTGTACGACGACTCCGGCGGGGCAGTGGCCGCGCGACTCTGGTGGATGCTGCGAGCCATCGATCACGAGCGCGTCTGGGTCCTCGACGGGGGTTTCCAGGCCTGGCAGGAGGCGGGTTTCGGGGTCGAGACCGGCGCGGTGACACCAGAACCTGCGCACTATCCGCCACCCAGAGGGTTCTCGAGCGTCGCCACCCGCGACGATTTGCGCGACCGCGTCCTGATTGACGCCCGGGCTCCGGAGAGATACCGCGGCGAGACCGAACCCGTCGATCCCAAAGCAGGTCATATACCTGGTGCGATCAACCGTCCGTATATGGAGAGCCTCGACTCAAGCGGCCGCTTCCTCCCGTCCGAGGACCTCGCCGCCCGCTTCTCCGGCCTCGGTGACCGGCCCGTGGTCTACTGCGGGTCGGGAGTCAACTCCTGTCACCTGGCGCTCGCCATGGTGGCCGCCGGCCTCGACACGCCGGATGTCTACGTCGGCTCGTTCTCGGAGTGGTCACGTCGCGACCTCCCCGTGGAGACCGGATCTTGACCTTCGAGACCAGGATCGTCGAGGCGGTGGAGTCTTCCGACACCGACGAACTCTTGCGCATCGTCGACGGCCTCGTGACGGCGCGGGACTGGGACGGCCTCGTCTCGCTGCGCCAGCGATGCCAGGAAGCGGTCACCAGGGGCCGCCAGCTCTGGGGCATCGACGAGCACATCCGATACCGACTTGCGCTCCACGCGCCGGGGAAGTGGGCCGGTCCCGCGGTAAGCGAGGGCGCGGCCCGATTCTCTCTGGGGCCGCTATCCGAGGTGGCGGCATCTACGAAGACGTGGGACGAGATGGAGGCGAATCTCGGGCCGGGACCCGAGCGGATGACGGTGGCCGCGGAGAGGGTCGTGCGCGGCGAGTCGGGCATCGGGCCGATCGCCGACCTCCCAGACGCACTCCAGCCATGGGAACCGCAGTATCTGACACCGAAGTACCACGCCGATCGGATCGACGATCCGGCACCGGCACCGCCGCGACTGCAACCGGCAGACCTCCCCGGCGAGGTGGCCACCATCTCCGACCCGGAGTCCGAGGAGGCGCTGGCACACCTCGTGCTCCCCTGGACCAACGAGTCCAACGGGCGCTGCCAGACAGTCACGGTGGAGGGCAACGCCCACAGCGCGATGCGGGGTCTCGGTCTGTCCACGGCCCGCGTGGCCGAGCTCGACGTCGAGCAAGCGTTCTCGTGGATGGTGTGGGCCGGCTCTTCCGGTGGCGCCCACGGCCGTCGCAGGGGAGCAGCCGCCGGCCGATACGGCGCATGGTGGACCGTGGCCGCTTTGTGCGACCTCGACTGGCCACCAGACCCCGATGCCATCGGTCGGGCTGCGAACCGGCTCCAGTGGTTCTGGTTCGACGACGGCGCCCCCGGCACCGGCTGGCAGCTCAGGCTTGCCATCGCCGACCCGGAGGCCGGCCTGGCGTGGGCCGTGTCCGCGCTCGACTCGGCCGACTAGGCCACCACCACCCGCACGGTGTGCCAGCCGGTTGCACCACTGGGTGGGGGAGGCCTGACCATTTCGTCCTGGGTGACCCCATTGGCATCGGTGGCGCGGACAGTGAGCAGGTGTTCCCCGGCGGGGGCATCCCAGTCCAGCTTCCACTGCACCCACGCGCTCTCGGAGACCGGTACTGACAGCTCCGCCTCCGTCCAGGGGGCCTCCTCACCCAGACGGACCTCGACGGCCGAGATGCCGATCGACGGCGCCCAGGCGATGCCAGCCACGGTCGTGGGACCAGCATCGATGCGGCCCCGAGCGGCGGGGACGTCGATCCGGCTCTGGGTGCGTACCGGCCCTTCCTTGGCCCAACCCCGGGGAATCCAATAGGCGTTGAAGTCGTCCCAGCCCGCCAGCTCGATCTCGGCCAGCCACTTGGTCGCAGAGACGTAGCCGTACAACCCGGCCACGACCAGCCTCGCTGGGAAGCCGTGTTCGTACGGAAGGGGCTCACCGTTCATCCCCACCGCCAGCAGGGCGTCCCGCCCGTCGTAAACCGACTCGATCGGGAAGCCGGCGGTGAACCCGTCCTCCGAACGCGCCACCACCTGTTCCGCGTCGCCGGCTGGTCGTGCCAGATCGAGAATGCGAGTGAGCGGCACGCCGAGCCATCGGGCGTTGCCGACCAGCTCCCCACCGACGCGGTTGGAGACGCAGGAGAGGGTGACATCTCGTTCGACCATGTCCATGGCGAGGATGTCGTCGTACGACAGCGTCACGGTCCGACCGACCCGACCGGTCAGCTCGAGACTCCAGTCTGAGACGTTGACCCGGGGCACGAACAGCGCCGTGTCGATCCGGTAGAAGTCGCGGTTGGGCACGAACAGCGGGGTGAGTCCGGCCACCGCCAGTTCGGCTCCGGCCGGTGGGGCGCCCAGGGGCTCCTTGGCGACCGGAAGAGTCACGTCCTCGCGACCCGAGAACACCCTCTTCGACCGTTCGAGGAGGAGTCTCCCCGCGCCGGCGGCGATCAGGGCACCTCCGGCGAGCATGCCCACCAGCATGGCCCGCCGACCCTGGTCAGCGGCTGTTGGGGCCGTCGAATCGCGGCGCAGCAGACCTTTGAGCGTGCCCAGCCCCACCAGTGCCGAGCCCGCAGCGGGCACCAAAGCCATCACCATGCCAGCACCGGGGTCCATCGAGGCCGCCCAGGCGGCGAGGACGGCGAAACCGCCGAAAACCAGCCACGCCACCCACCATCGGCGCCGCGCGGCGATGCCGGTGAGGGCACCGAGCCCGATCGTCACCAAGGCGATGCCGGCCAGCAGCACCGCTTTGTCGGCGGTGCCGAAGACCGCGATGGCCCAATCCTTGATCGCACTCGGGACGCCGTCGATCACGCGGTTCCCGAGACCTTCGATGAGAGAAGGGAGAGCTGGGAACAGGCCCGCCGCCAGCTCAGAGGCCCCGAGCGCAACCGCTGCAGACACAGCGCCGGCTACGGCATCCCTAGTCCACTTCATCCCTCGACAATACGCCCCCAAGTCGCGCTACAAAGGCGCGATGACAACCGTGAGAGGTCCGGACGGTGTCACGCGCTGTGGCTGGGGTGCGGGGTCCGAGATCTACATCCGGTACCACGACGACGAGTGGGGCCGGGCAACCGCCGACGACCGGGCGCTCTTCGAAAAGATCTGCCTGGAGGGGTTCCAGGCGGGGCTGTCGTGGATCACCATCCTCCGCAAGCGGGAGGCATTTCGGGACGGGTTCGCCGGCTTCGATCCTCACCGGGTGGCCCGGTTCGACGAAGGCGACGTGAGCCGACTCCTCGTCGATCAGGGCATCGTCCGCCACGAGGGCAAGATCAGGTCGGCCATCAACAATGCCGTGCGAGCGCTCGAACTGATCGACGAGTGCAGTTCCCTGGCCTCCTACTTCTGGGGTTGGGCCGATGCAGGCGACGCTCCGCCCTCAGCTGCCCCTCATACGCCGGCATCCACCGCGCTTTCCAAGGACCTCAAACGCCGGGGCTGGACGTTTGTCGGGCCGACGACGATCTACGCATTCATGCAGTCGATGGGCCTGGTCAACGATCACGCCGTCGAGTGCGACTTCCGGGAGGAGTGTGAGCGAATCCGACGAGGCTTGCTGGCCAGCTGACCGGCGACCTCAACGAGCATCTCCCCACCGGCCGGGCACCTTCCCAAGATCTAGGGTTGGACCATGGAGCGACCGACCTTCACCATCGGGATAGAAGAGGAGTACCTGGTCGTCGATCGCGAGACCAGGGACCTCGTCACCAGCCCGCCACCGGGCATGTGGGACGCGCTTACCGAAGTGGCCGGCCCCCAAGTGACACCAGAGTTCCTCAAGGCTCAGATCGAGGTCGGGACCAAGATCTCGAGGCAGGTCTCCGAGGCTCGGGAAGACCTTGCCGCCCTCCGGAGGGACCTGTCCACCGTGGTCGGCGAATACGGGGCAGCGATCATCGCCTCGTCGACCCACCCGTTCGCCAACTGGGCCCAACAGGAGACGACCGACAACCCGCGCTACACCAAGATGGCGACCGACCTCGGTCAGGTTGCCCGCCAGCTCGTGATCTGCGGGATGCATGTCCACGCCGGAATCGAAGACGACCATCTGCGCATCGACCTGATGAATCAAGTCAAGTACATGCTCCCCCATCTGCTCTCGCTGAGCACTTCGTCCCCCTTCTGGGATGGACGCCCGACCGGCCTGCTCGCCTACCGCCTGGTCATCTTCCAGAACCTTCCCCGCACCGGGCTCCCCGAGGAGTTCGTCTCTTGGGGCGAGTACGAGCGATACCTCGAAATGCTCGTGGGGGCTGGGATCATCGACGACTCATCGAAGCTGTGGTGGCACATCCGGCCCTCAGGCCGGTATCCGACCCTGGAAATGCGCGTTTCCGACGTCTGCACTCGCCTCGACGACGCCATGACGGTGGCCGCCATGTACCAGAGCCTCCTCTCCTACATGTATGGGCTGCGACGCCGCAACCAGCGCTGGCGCAGCTATCCATCGGCGCTGATCGACGAGAACATCTGGCGCGCCCAGCGCTACGGCATCGACGGAGAACTGGTCGATTTCGGACGGGGCGAGCTCGTGCCGGTGGCGGACCTGGTCGACGAGCTCATCGAGCTGCTGGCGGAGGATGCCGCGGTGTTGGGAGTGACCAAGGAACTGCAGCACGCCCGAACCATCGTCGCCGAAGGAACCAGCGCCCATCGCCAGCTCGCCACATATCACCAAGCGATCGAGGCCGGAGCTGACGAGCACGAGGCATTGATGTCGGTGGTGGACGGGCTCATCGTCGACACCATGCATGGCGTGACCGACTGAAAGTCCCGCAACTACCAGATCACTATCGGACGCCCCGCACTTCCGTGGCGAGCTGAACTCGGGGCTAAAGTCCCCGACCGTGAGCGACGTCCCCGAAGCCGCCGCAGCGGCACTCGGAATCCCAACAGCCCTGGTCCGGCGATCGGCAGCCGCGCGGGCCGCCGTCAACGGTGTCGCCACCGAAGAGGTCATGACTTCCTGGGCCGGTGGAGCGCCAGTGGCAGCAGCTGCTGCCCCCGCCACGGAAGCGCCACCGGCCGAACCCGCTGCCGCCGACACGGCGCCGACGCCTGAGCCCGAACCAGAGCCGGTTGTTGCCCCGCCCGCCTTCCCCGCGACCGAGGCTGCTCCAGCGACTGTTGCTGTGCTCGACGAGCCGGAAGAAGAATTGGAGCCGGTCGCTCTGGGCGCCCGTGTCAAGACCGCCACGCGTGTCGGATCGTGGGTGGGTGCCGCCCTCGGACTCGTCGGCTTCCTCGTCGCCACCATGTCTTGGGCGCCGGCCGCAATCATCCCCGAGGAAGGGGCCGCAGTCGCCATCGAGATCAGCCCGTCCACCGCGCTGATCGCCATCGCTGCCGTCTCGGTGGTCTTCGGGGCCATCGTGGCGTCGATCTCCCGGGCGGCCACGACCTGGCGCGACCCTGCCATGGGCCTGACGGGAAAACGGACCACGACCGCCTGGATCGGCGCCGGGGTCGGGCTGGTTCTCGGGTTCATCGCCGGCGGACTTCTCACCGGCACCTTTGCCACCCCGGTGGACGAGGAGGGTCTCTTCGTCCATTTGCCCGTGCTGGCGACCTTGATCGTGATGCTCGTCGGAGGAGCGGTCCTTGGAGCCGTGACGGCCTCGGTGCCTCAGTTCTTGGGCACACCGGTGGCGGTCGCCGAGAGCGAACTGGCTGAGACCGCGCGGATGCGCAGCCGCCTTGGCGCCACCCTCGGCGTTCCGCTGGCCGGCCTGCTGATCCTGGGCCTTCTGGTCCTGCCCTTCGCTTACATCCTCCTCCAGTCAAACCACCTCACCAGCAACGGAGCGGCTCTCGTGGCGATCATCGCCGCGGGCGGCATCCTCGGCTTCTCGGCGCTCTCGGGCAACCGGCCCAACGTCCGGATCAGCATGGGTGAGCTCATGGTCGCCGTGGTGGGGGTGGGAACCGTCCTCCTCATCATCCTCGCCGTCCTCGTCTTCAGGGACGGCGGGTCGCACGAGGCCGAAGAGCCGGCCGAGTCGGCAGCTGTCGTCTGGGTCGCCTAGTCCCCGCGCGGTGCGTTGACCGCAGCCTTCAAGTCGCCGTCGACCAATGCCCTCCTGATCGACTCAGCAACCTCCGACGCCACCCTCACCTGGGCCTCGACCGTCGAAGCGCCAAGGTGCGGCGTGAGGACCAGGTTGGGCGCTTGGAGAAGAGGGCTGGAAGCCGGAGGGGGCTCGCTCTCGTAGACGTCCAGCGCCGCACCCGCTAGGTGGCCCGACTCGAGCGCCTCCACCAGGGCCGCCTCGTCGACGACACCTCCACGTGACGCGTTGACCAGATAGGAGCCCCGCCGCATCATCGCGAGCTTGTTCGCGTCCATCAGATGGCGAGTTTCGTCGTTGAGCGGCACATGCACGGAAATGACGTCCGCGTCGGTGAGGACCTTTTCCAGGGAGCACAGCTCCACTCCCTCACACTGTTCCAGGTACGGGTCGCATGCGAGGACAGTCATTCCGAAGGCCCGGCAACGCGCTGCCACCTCCTTGCCGATGCGGCCCGCCCCGACCAAGCCCAGGGTCCGGCCCGACAGCTCGACTCCTTTGAAAGCGGCTCGATCCCATCGACCCTCGCGCAGTGCCCGATCGGCGGCCGCGACCTTGCGGACTGCGGCCAGGATGAGGGCGACCGTCAGCTCGGCGGCGGCCAGGGTGTTGGCATTTGGTGCGTTGAAGACCGCCACGCCATGGCGCGTGGCTGCTTCGACATCGATGTTGTCCAGTCCGACACCCGCTCGGGCCACGACCCGCAGGTGCGGTGCTTCCTGGAGGAGTGCCTCGCCGACCTTGGTCTCACTGCGGACAATGAGGGCTGCTGCGTCGCGTAGTGCCGGGCGCAGATCGGACCCGGTGGCGACGACGATCTCGAACCGGGAGTCACCGGAGATCGCGGCGAGGGCCGACACGTCCACGGAGTCGGCGACGACGACTCGATAGGACATCAGACGACTTCGTCGAGGACGGAGAGGAGAGCCTCGACCTCGTCTCGGGTGTGGTCACCCATGTGCCCGATGCGGAAGGTGCGGTCCTTCACCCGCCCGTAGCCTGCGCCAATCACCCATCCTCGAGCGACCATCTCGGCGACCACGCGGTTGGGGTCGGGATGAACGACGCACGAGACCGTCGGCGACCGGCTCCCATCCGGTGCGAGGAGCCCCAGGCCGGAGCGTTCCGCCCAGCGAATCGTCGCCGCCTGCATCTCGAGGTGCCGGTCCCACCGTCCCTTGATGCCCTCGGAGAGGATGCGGCTCAACTGGAGCTCCAGTGCATAGAGCAGCGACACGGCAGGGGTGGCCGGTGTCTGGTTGCGCTCCACGCCCTGGGCCAGGAGATCGACGTCGAAGTACCAGCCACGGTCGGGGATCGACCGGGCCCTCTCCATCATCGCCTCCGAGCCGGCGGCGAACGCCAGACCTGGTGGCAGCGCGAGTGCCTTCTGGGACCCGGTGAGGATGAAGTCGATGCCCCAGTCGTCCGGATAGGTCTCCACGCCCCCGATCCCGGTCACCGAATCGACCAGCAGCAAGGTGTCGGGGTGTCCCGCCACGACCCGCGCAATCTGTTCGAGGTCCTGGAGCGCGCCGGTGGATGTCTCCGACTGGGAAAGTGTCACGGCGTCGTAGTGTCGGGCCGACAATCGCTCGGCGAGTTCGGCTGGAGAGTGCGCCGAGCCCCACTCCACTTCCCAGACCTCGACCTCTTTGCCGCAGGCCCGCCCGATCTCGGCGAACCGACCCGAGAAGGCGCCGTTGACGAGCGACAGCACCGGTCCGTCGCCAACACCGTTGCGGATCGCTGCCTCCATGAGGCCGGAGGCAGAGGAGGCGGAGACGATCACAGGGCGCGTGGTCTGAAAGACTTCGGCCATCCCCGCGGCGATGTAAGCCATGAGCTCGGTGATGGCATGTCCCCGGTGTCCGATCATCTGTGCCGCCTGGGCCGCCAGCACTTCGGGGTGGACCTCGGTGGGTCCGGGCAGGAAGAACCGGCCCGGCTCGAGCGGCTGCCTTCGGGGCTGGCTCGGCGGCTTCAAGCGGTCAACCGCCCCGGATGACGATGACGCCCAGCGCCGCCAGCACCACGGTGTAACAGGCGATGGCGAGCCCGAATCCCGCGGCGAAGAACCGGCTCAAGAAGGGCTTCTCAAACCGGAGGTGCATGAACCAGCCGATGACGATGAGGAACTTCAGCGTGGACAGGGCGATGAGGACCATGGCGTTGAGGGCGCCGAGCTCGAGCTCGCGGTCGATGTAGAACAGCGCCACTTCGATCGCGGTGAGGACCGCCAGGATCCCCGCAATCTTCCAGTACTGCGTTGGAGACGGATGCTCGTGGTGCTCGGTGCTCATGCCGGTGGGACGGAGATCAGGTACACGACAGTGAAGATGACGATCCAGATGATGTCGACGAAGTGCCAGTAGAGGCCGACCATCTCCAGGTTGAGTCCGGACTTCTCGCTCAGACCCTTCTGCCGATGGGAGATGCCCCACAGCGACAACAGCATGATCACGCCGATGGCGACGTGGATGCCGTGGAACCCGGTGAGAACGTAGAACGCCGAGGCCGCCGGGTTGGTGGTCAGTTTCATGTCGTAAACGGTGATGAACTCGGTGAACTCGAAGACCTGTCCGCCGAGGAACACCGCGCCGAGCGCGGCGGTGGCGAACAGCCAGGTGCGGGTCCCGTTCTGGTCGCCACGGCTCAGGGCATTGTGGGCCAGCACCATGGTCAACGAGCTCATCAGCAGCACGAAGCTGGAGACGGATGTGAACGGGATGTCGTAGATCTCCGCCGGATAGGTGCCTTCGAACCCGCCCCGATTCGAGTAGAGCAGATAGTTGGAGATCAGCGCACCAAAGAACAGGAACTCCGAGCTGAGGAAGACCCACATCCCCAGCTTGCGGGTGTCGATGCCTGTCGACTCGTGTTCGTTCACGACCTCGGCGACCGTGTCAGCCATCGGCGACCTCCAGTCCTGTCTCGTCCTCGGAGTCGTCGTGCTGCTCGTCATGGGGCTCGTCGACCGGCTCCATCCCCCAACCGATGAGCGAGACCAGGATGATGAGGATTCCGAGCACGATCAACGCCTTGCCCACGGCACCGGTGTGATAGATGATCCCGTAGAAGAGGACCGGCATGCCCAGTGCTGTGAAGAAGGGGTAATAGCTCGGGCTGGGAAGGTGGATGGGATGTCCCGGGTTGCGTCCTTCCTCATCGAGTTTGGCCAGCAGCTCGTCGGCTTCCGGACGCCGCACCGGCCTCCCGTCGGCGTCCTCCGTGTACTTGAGATGCCAGAAGTGATCGAGCCTCGTCACATCGAGGGTCTCGGTGAAGTTGTGCTCGGGGG
>CAZGWX010000135.1:0-2750 GCA_964529515.1 uncultured Acidimicrobiaceae bacterium | reverse complement strand
CGCCGAGCCCGACCACCCGTCCTGGCTCGGCGGGATCGGGATCCTCGGCGGCGCCGGCTCGGTTGTGGTGGGGATCCTCATGTTCCTGCGCGTCGTCGGGCCGGGCCTCGCCGTGCCCTTCGCTGTGGTGATCAGCATCTTCATGGTGGTCTTCGGCAGGCCCGCGCCGACCGGGCCCGAATGGCATCCCTGGGTCCGGCTGAGCCGAGATAGGAAAGCCCCCGGCTGTACTCGGGTCTTAATCCGGCAGAGGCTGAACGAGGATGCCGCCGACTCGACCGGAGCGAGATTGGAACGCGCTCCAGATCAGCGTCAGGCCGATGCCTCCGCCGACCCGACGGTGGCGATTGCGAGACCACGCCGACCGGCCGGTGATCGGGTGGCAGATGCCGGGTGATGCTGCTTGTATCGGACGCGGTGGATTAGGTGTGCCGGGAAGTCTGGTCGGCGATCTGAGACGATGACCGATACCGACAGCTAGGACTCCCGAGCCGATGAATCCTGATCCCCGCCACGGCACCTGGGCTGGCTCCGATCGGTTTGTCCCTCGGACCTTCGTCCGACCTCTGGTTCGGTTCACCCGAATGGAGGCGGCATCAGGTCTTCTCTTGCTCGCCGCGACTGTCGTTGCTCTGGTCTGGGCGAACTCGCCATGGTCGAACGTCTATTTCGAGTTGTTCGAGGAGACCCGCCTCGTCTTTGGCCTTGGTCCGATCCATCTCGACGAGAGCGTCGCGGAGATCATCAACGACGGTCTAATGGCGATCTTCTTTTTCGTGGTCGGACTCGAGATCAAGCGCGAGCTGGCGGTTGGCGAACTCCGTGAGCCGCGGGCGGCGGCGCTCCCGGTGGTGGCGGCGTTCGGCGGGATGCTCGTCCCGGCCCTCATCTATGTTTGGCTCACGGCGGGCGCCGGGCCTGAGGCGGTTCCCGGATGGGCTATTCCGATGGCCACCGACATCGCTTTCGTCGTTGGTGCGATCGCCATCCTTGGAAGTCGGGTGCCCCCGGCAGCGAAGCTGTTCATCCTCGCGCTGGCAATCGTCGATGACCTCGGGGCCATCTTGGTGATAGCCCTCTTCTACACATCGGACCTATCGCTCGGCTGGCTCGGCGTAGCGGCCGGGCTATTGGTCCTGATCGGATTGGCCCAGCGAAGCGGGATCCGAAATTCATTGTTCTACGGCGTTGCGGCAGCAGCGGTCTGGTATGCGATGTTGGAATCGGGGGTCCACGCCACCATCGCCGGTGTTGCCCTCGCCTTCCTCACCCCTGCCCGTGCCTTTTACAGCCCAGACGAGTTCGAGAACAAGACCAGGGGCATCCTGGACACATATCCGCTTGGGAGCAGCCCTGAGGACGAGGAAAAGTCGGACTATGAAGCAGGGTTGATCGCGGCAATCGCCAGCGAGTCGATAGCGCCACTGAACCGTCTGGAGAACCGGCTCCTCCCTTGGACTTCTTATCTGATCGTGCCGCTTTTCGCCCTGGCCAACGCAGGAGTCGACTTCCGAGGCGCTGATCTTGGCGATGTCGTCACATCCCCGGTCGCCGTCGGGGTTGCCCTCGGGCTACTGATCGGTAAGACGGTGGGGATCAGCCTGTTCACGTGGCTCGCCGTGAGGAGCGGCCTGGCAGCGCTCCCCATGTCGACCTCCTGGCGTCATGTAATGGGTCTGGCCGCGCTCGGCGGGATCGGCTTCACCGTCTCGCTATTCATTACCAATCTGGCCTTCGCCGACAGAAACCTCGCCGATATCGCCCGCTTCGGCATCTTCGTCGGCTCGCTGCTGGCGGGCGTGCTTGGGGCGGTGATCCTGCTCAGCACTACATCGAAAGCTCGAGAGGGCCCTTCTTGACATTGACATCGGGAAGGCGGCAAGAGGCAACCGATCCTGTCCGACTTCGCGACAGCTGCAGGAGAAGTCCCCAGCCTGTGCGCCCGACGTAGTCGTGGCCGGACGTAAGCCGGGGACTGCACGCTCGACTTCAGACAGCTGGTGGAAGACGAACCCGACCTAGGCGCTTCGATTCCGTTCGGCGCTAGCCATCGCGCCGATTAACTCCAGCTCACGTCCCGGCGCCCCGGCGGCGGCGAATAGGAAGCGCGATTGGACGCGATCGCCCCACCGAGGTCCACCGCGAGGAACCCCCACAAGCGAAAACCCAGGCGATGCCTGGGTTTTCCTTGAGTAGCGGGGGCGGGATTTGAACCCGCGACCTTCGGGTTATGAGCCCGACGAGCTACCAGACTGCTCCACCCCGCGTCGGTGGTTGTCCCTTCATTGTATGCCAGCACAGTGGTTGTGCAACCGGGTCACATCTGCCCGTGGCCCACGGGTCCGGCCGGTTCGTAGGTTCCGACGACCACGCCCATGTCGGTCGTGAACAACTCCACTGCCTTCATCGTCTGAGGGAGGATGCCGTCGCCGAACAGGCGGCGGCCCGACCCCAGAATCACCGGGTGGAAGACCAGACGGAAACGGTCGACCAGGTCGTGCTGCATCAGTGTCTGCAACAGGTTGCCGCTCCCCCAAACCTGTAGCTCGTCGCCGGGCTCCTCCTTCAACTCCCGGACTGCGGCGACCACATCCCCCGAGATCAGATCGGCGGTGTCCGGGTGCTCCCCCCGCCAAGTGGCTTCGGTGAGGGTGTGGGATGCCACGTACTTGGGCAGGGAGTTGATCGTCGTTGCGATCGGGTTCTCAGGGTCGGTCTGGTCTGGCCAGTAGCTGCGAAAGATGTCGAAC
>CAZGWX010000134.1:0-6097 GCA_964529515.1 uncultured Acidimicrobiaceae bacterium | reverse complement strand
CGCCGCCCTTTCGGCCACCACCAGGTCGAGCCTGCTGGTCCCTACTTCGGCGCCTTTCGTTCTCGCCGCGGTGATCAGTGAGTCCACCGCCGCCTCCAGGCGGTCGACCTGCGCCAGCACGGAGGCGCGGTCCTCAGGGTCGGATAGGCCCTCGGCCTCCAGCCGCAGCGAGGTCATCGGGGTCCGGAGCCGGTGGGAGAGGTCGGCCACCTCCTCGCGCTCCGCGTTGAGGAGCAGCCCGAGGCGGGACGCGAGATGGTTGAACGCCGAGGCCACGTCGCCGAGCTCGGTCGTGCCGTCGACCTCGACGCGTGTCTGAAGGTCACCCTCGCCCAGCCGGTGGGCGGCGTCGGCGAGCTGGCTCACCGGCGCCACCAGCCTCCGGCCCAAACGGTCGGCCACCAGCGCCGACAGACCGATGAGGAGAAGGCCCACCAGCCCGAGGAGGAGCCACGCTTGGGTGACACCCACCTCGAGCCGGGCGTCGGGCACGAACACGCCGACGACGGCGGTCCGGTCATCGCTGATCACCGGGAGCGCGATCTCCCACCCGCCCGGGACGTCGGCGGTGATGGTGTTGGCCAGCGACATGGCGGCGTCGGTGAGGGTTCCCTGGCCTTCCAGGGCCTCCCCGAAGGCGGTGCCGTCGGAAAGTGTCACGGTGGTTCCGGAAGCAAGGGGGCCGAGGGTGGCCGCCATCGCGTCAGCCGGAGTGTCGAGCGAGAGGGCCAGGGCGACCAGCGCTGCGACCGTACGGGCCTCACGCTCGGCTTCGAGCCGGGCGCCATCGTGTGCCTGGCGGCGGACGAGAAGTCCCAGAGGGACGAGGAGCGCGACCACGACCAGCGTGGTGGTCGCCAGGCTGAGCAGGGCGAGACTTCGTCTCACGCGCTCGGGTCGACGAGTTTGATGCCCACCCCGTGGACCGTCTGGATGTAGCGGGGCTCATGGGCGGTCTCGCCGAGCTTCTTCCGCAGCCAGGAGACGTGCACGTCGATGGTCCGGTCGGCGCCGCCGTACGGCTCCCGCCACACCTCGGCCAGAACCTCCCGCTTGGAGACGACGCGGCCCTCGTTCTCCATGAGGAATCGCAACAGGTCGAACTCCTTGGGACTGAGATCGAGCGGCGAGCCGTCGAGCGCGGCCGTGCGGCCACCTGCGTTCAGCACCAGGCCACCGACAGCGATTTCCGACCGGGTCCCCTCGGGTGCGCCACGGCGGAGCACGGCACGGATCCTCGCTTCGAGCTGGCTCACGGAGAACGGCTTGACGAGGTGGTCGTCGGCCCCGGAGTCGAGGGTGGCCACCACCGTCTCGTCATCCCTTCGAGCCGTGATCACGATCACGGGCACCGAGGAGACGGCACGGATCATGCGCAGCAGTTCGGTGCCGTCGATGTCGGGAAGGCCGAGGTCCATCAAGACGACATCCGGGCTGCCCTTGACGATCAGCTCCAATCCGTCGAGAGCGCGGTCGGACGATTCGACATCGTGCCCCGCAGTGGCCAGAGCACCGGCCACCAGACGGCGGATCTCGACGTCGTCTTCGATGAGAACGACTCTCGCCACACCGGCGAGATTACGGGACAATGTCCCCGTGAGACGATGGCAGCTCGTGGCACTCTGGCTGGTGGTCGCCGTGGGCGCGACCGCGGTCACCTGGCAGATCGTCAGCTTCGCCGACGACCGGCTCGGCCCTAGTGACACCACTCCCCTCGAGGTCGAAGGGCCGTCTTCCACCACCGGGGGTTCGTCGTCGACCTCCACGACGACGCCGTCGTCATCCACGATGTCGGGCTCGGTTCCGACCACGCCGACCACCACGGCTACCGAGACCCGCCTGATGTCCGTTCCCACCGAAGGCGGAACGGTCACCGTTCGGGTGGCGCCAGGGTCGGTCACCTTGGTGTCCGTCGCCCCGGCAGCGGGGTTCACTTCCGAGATCGACGAGGCCGGCCCACCGGAGGTCCGAGTCGAGCTCATCAGCGGCGACACCGAGGTCGAAGTCAGGGTCCGTTGGAAGGACGGCCGGGTCGAAGTCGAGATCGACGACTAGGTCCGCGAAAAGTTGAGGGCGCCCGAGCTGGCCAGGCGCGGTCGGTGTGCCTATCTTCTCACTCGCTTCCCCGGGCACTGCCCGACTTCCCCCTTGCGACCTGGGCTTTTGGCCTGTGGAAAAGTGGTGCTTGACGATTGACATCCGTGTAATTACAGTGTCGTAGTCCATACCAGATGTTGTGGACGACTTCCCCCACACCACTACATCTTGTGGTGGCTTGAGAATCAGAGGAACGAGCCGACCGCCCCTCTTCGGGCGGCGTGCGGAGGAGGTAGTCACATGACCCAGGGCCTGCGGATCACCCGTCGCTTCACCGAGGCCGGGAGAGATCCCTACGACGGAATCGAGTGGTCGCGACGCGACTCACGCATCACCAACCCCGACGGCTCGATCGTGTTCGAGATGACCGACGCCGAGATCCCGGCCAGTTGGAGCCAGGTGGCCTCCGACATCATGGTCTCCAAGTACTTCCGCAAGGCCGGTGTCCCCCAGTCCGACGACAACGGCTCCCCGATCCTCGACGCCGACGGCAAGCCTGTGACCGGGCCGGAGCGGTCGGCGCGCCAGGTGTTCGATCGTCTCGCCGGCACTTGGAGGCAGTGGGGCGAGCGTGAGGGCTACTTCGCCTCCGCCGATGACGCCACTGCCTTCGAGGACGAGCTCAAGTACATGCTCGCCAACCAGATGGCCGCCCCCAACTCGCCACAGTGGTTCAACACTGGGCTCAACTTCTCATACGGCCTCACCGGCCCCGCCCAGGGTTTCTGGTACGTCGACTCCGCCACCGGCGAGCTCACCACCTCCCCCGATTCCTACAGTCGGCCGGCTCCCCATGCCTGTTTCATCCTCGGGGTCAAGGACGATCTGGTCAACCACGGCGGGATCATGGACCTCTGGGTCCGGGAAGCCCGCATCTTCAAGTTCGGCTCGGGTGCCGGGTCCAACTTCTCGGCCATCCGCTCCGAGAACGAGTCGCTCTCCGGCGGCGGCAAGTCGTCGGGTGTCATGTCTTTCCTCAAGATCGGTGACCGCGCCGCAGGTGCCATCAAGTCGGGCGGGACTACACGCCGAGCCGCCAAGATGGTCATCCTCGACGTCGACCACCCCGACATCGAGACCTTCGTCGACTGGAAGAAGGTCGAGGAGGACAAGGCACGCCTGTTGATCCAGGCCGGCGGCTACCCCGCTGACTTCAACGGCGAGGCGTACGCCACCGTGTCGGGCCAGAACTCCAACAACTCGGTTCGGGTCACCAACGAGTTCGTCCAGGCCGTCATGGACGACGCCGACTGGAGCCTCATCAACCGCACCGACGGCAAGGTCCGCAAGACCGTCAAGGCCCGCGACCTGTGGAATCGCATCGCCGACGCCGCCTGGGCGTGCGCCGATCCGGGGCTCCAGTTCGACACCACGATCAACGAGTGGCACACCTCCCCCGCCGGGGGCCGCATCAGGGCGTCTAACCCCTGCAGCGAGTACCTCTTTCTCGACGACACTGCCTGCAACCTGGCGTCGATCAACCTGGTGCGGTTCTACGACGACGGGGCCGGCGTTTTCGACATCGAGGCCTACGAGCACGCCATCCGCCTGTGGACTGTCGTCCTCGAGATCTCGGTGGCCATGGCGCACTTCCCGTCGCCTGAGATCGCCCAAGGGTCGTACGACTACCGGACGCTCGGTCTCGGCTACGCCAACCTCGGGTCGCTCCTCATGCGGCAGGGCATCGCGTACGACTCGGAAGCGGGTCGGGCGATCGCAGGTGCTCTGACGTCGGTGCTCACCGGCCAGGCCTACGCCACTTCAGCGGAGATGGCGGGGGTCGTCGGCCCGTTCCCGAGATACACGGAGAACCGGGACTCGATGCTGCGGGTGATCCGCAACCACCGCCGGGCGGCCTACAACGAGGCGGCCTACGACGGCGTCAGCCACACGGTGGTCGGCATCGAGCCGGCCTTCTGCCCGCCCGACCTTCTCGAGGCGGCGCGCAGGGCGTGGGACGAGGCGCTGGAGCAAGGCGAGGCCAATGGCTACCGCAACGCCCAGGCCACGGTCATCGCCCCCACCGGGACGATCGGCCTGCTCATGGACTGTGACACCACCGGTGTCGAACCCGACTTCGCCCTGGTCAAGTTCAAGAAGCTTGCCGGAGGCGGCTACTTCAAGATCGTCAACCAGTCGGTGACGCCTGCCCTCCGGCACCTCGGTTACTCCGAGGACGAGATCAAGGAGATGGTGGAGTACATCGTCGGGACTTCGAGCTTCGAAGGTGCCCCGCACGTCAACCGCGAAGCCTTGCTGGCGAAGGGTCTCACCGAGTCCGACGTCGCCAAGCTGGAGAAGGCCCTTCCGGCGACGTTCGAGCTCCGGTTCGCCTTCAACGCCTATTCGCTGGGCACCGAGGTCATGGACCGGCTCGGCATCTCGGCCGAGCAGTACACGGCCCCGGACTTCAACCTGCTCCGCGAACTCGGGTTCACGCCCAGCCAGATCACGGAGGCCAACGACCACATCTGCGGCCGGCAAACGATCGAGGGGGCGCCGCACCTCGAGGACGAGCACCTCTCAGTGTTCGACACCGCCAACAAGAACGGCAAGTACGGCGAGCGGTTCATCCACCACAACGGGCACATCCTGATGATGGCGGCCACACAGCCGTTCATCTCGGGGGCGATCAGCAAGACGATCAACATGCCCAACGAGGTGACCGTGGCCGACATCGAGGAGGCTTACCGCACCTCATGGGAGCTGGGTCTGAAGGCGATGGCGATCTACCGGGACGGCTCCAAGGCCGCCCAGCCCCTCAACTCCACCGCCGACGAAGGCGAGGACAACGAGGAAGAGGAAGCTGCTGTCACCGCAGCCGTAGAGACCGAGAAGCAGATCCATTGGGGCAAGATCCCCGTGGGCATCTCCCCCACCCAGGCCTACGCCCAGGGCATGCAGCCGCCGAGGTTCCTGCTGCCGTCGAAGCGGCGCGGGTTCAACCAGGAGGCACGGGTCGGCGGGCACAAGGTGTACCTGCGGACCGGCGAGTACGAGGACGGCACCTTGGGCGAGATCTTCATCGACCTCGCCAAGGAGGGTGCCACGCTCAAGGGCATCCTCTCCTGTTTCGCCATCGCGGTCTCCAAGGGTCTGCAGTACGGCGTGCCGCTCGACGAGTTCGTGGACACGTTCACGTTCCAGACGTTCGAGCCTCGGGGCATGGTGGAGGGTCACCCCAACATCAAGATGTCCAACTCGATCATCGACTACGTGTTCCGGGCCCTCGGTGTGGAATATCTGGAGCGAGACGAACTGGCCCAGGTGCCGCCGACGCGGGACGGCGAGATGCCGGAGCCGCCCAAGGGCATGGCCCTCGAGGCCGGCATTCAGCTCGGGCTGGACGATGCGGTCGCCGAAACCGAGGTCGACCTGGTCAGGGAGATGGCGGTCTTCGTCGACTCCGAGGTCACGCTGCCGTCTGCTCCTCAGCCGAACGGGAACGGTGCGTCGGGCTCGACCAAGGTGGCTCATGCCGCCACGTCGACAGGAACCGCCACAGCGGTCGCCGCTAAGACGGATATCAAGGATCTGGCCCTGAAGGAGAACATGGGCGACGCCCCGGTGTGCTCCAACTGCGGCCACATGACCGTCCGCAACGGCAGCTGCTACGTGTGCCTCACCTGCGGAGACACGACCGGCTGCAGTTAATCGATCCAACTAAGCCGCGATGAGGGCGCCCCGTTCCGGGCGCCCTCATCGTTCGGCCAGACTGGTGACCATGAAATCACCGCACACTGCGCTGGACCAGTGGAATCCATTTGCACTGAGTGAGGCGCTTTCCCTCTTCGATGGCGCTCCCTTTCGGTGGTCGGTGAGCGGTGGCCATTCCTTGGAGCTCCACGCAGGGCGGAGCTGGCGTCAGCACGAAGACCTCACCATCGGCAGCGATGACGATGACCGTTGGATCTACCGACGAGATCCCTCGCTTCGGCGGCCGTGGTCCGGCGCCGTCCTCACAGCCCGACGTGTTCCCTACCTCGCACCCGACCTCCAG
>CAZGWX010000133.1:0-2530 GCA_964529515.1 uncultured Acidimicrobiaceae bacterium | reverse complement strand
TCCAACAGGCTCGATTCGTCGGAGAAGAGGCCCATCTGCCGCCCCTCGCCTGAGAGGTCGGACGGGGCGATGCCGAGCGAGACGATCCCTCCGGGGACGCCGGCGCTCTCCACCCACGCCCGCAACTGCCACCAAACGCGGTCGGCGACCGCCCTCTCGGTGAAAGGGTCGGCCGACCGCCATACCCGCTCCCGACTCGTCCCGGCTGCCGATCCAACCGTGATGGTGACGGCATGCGGCGCCACCCCCAGCGACCGCAGCCCACGGCTCAACCGCTCCGACAGCATCCGGGCGGCGAAGGCGACCGAGTCCAGGTCTTCCAGCGGGTCTTCGAACTCCATGGAAACGGCGAGGTCAGCAGGTATCTCGCGGGGGTCGAGGGGACGGTCATCTCCGCTCGCCAGACGATGGGCGAGGACCCCGTGATTCCCGAACCTGCTTGCCAGAGTGTCTCGCGGCAGGCGAGCCAGGTCGCCGAGCGTGGTCACACCGAGCCAGCGAAAAGTGTCGATCATCTCGTCGCCGTCCATGGCCTCGCTATGGGTGACCAGGTCGAGAGGGGAAAGGAAGGTCACCGTGTCCTCGACCACCCTGGGCTCCCCCACCTCCGCCGAGGCAGCGGCCCACCGCGCCGCGAACGGCCCGTCGGCGACGCCCACCAGCGCATCGCCGCCCAGTCGGCCTCCGGCCACTCGGTCGAGCTCCTTGGCGATCCGGTCGGCGAGTTCCGGCTCACCCCCGTAGTAGCGGACGGCCCCTTCAACAGGGACGTAGAGAAGGCCCGGTGACACGGCCTCCACCCGAGGAACCAGTTCTTCGACCGCCGACACCACCTGTTCGAACCGGCGTGCTTCCTCCCCCGAGTCGCGCACCAGCATTTGGGCGAAGGGGGCCAGTGCTTCGGCCTCGCGCCGAGCCATGCCCAGTGCCACTCCGGCGGCGAGCACGTCGCCGGTGGCGCCGGTCACACGGTCGTCGACGACGAGGACCGGCTCACCCGGCGGCGCGTCTGGCCTGGTCAAAGACCACATTGGAAACCAGACGCACAACGTCCGTACCTTCATCCTCCACCTCGATGATCCGGGGGATCCCCGCCACCCCCTTGCCCGACCCTTCCAACACCAACCGCCGGCGCCCCAGCCGACCGTGACCCAGATCAGCACCCTCCCAGGTGACCCCGATGGCCCGCAGCCGCAGATGAGCTACCCCGGTTGGCAGCCCGACACCGGAAGACCGCATCGCCACCGCGGTTCCCCGTGCCCGAGCCAGAGCGGCC
Organism: uncultured Acidimicrobiaceae bacterium; assembly: GCA_964529515.1. GTDB lineage: Bacteria > Actinomycetota > Acidimicrobiia > Spongiisociales > ZC4RG35 > ZC4RG35. The sequence continues at coordinate 1,254 of CAZGWX010000133.1, read as the reverse complement.
AGCCGACGCACGTCCTGTTCGCGGAACCGCGCCGGCACTTCCACGTAGAGGGCGCGGACCCCTTCGAAGAGTGCAGCCGTCACCTTCGGCCACAGCAGATGGTCGAGACAGCGCACCACGATGAGCCGCTCCGGGTCGATCCCCGCTTCCCATCCCGCCGCCGGCGACAGCCAGCCACGGGTGTCGACCGCAACCACCGGCGCCTTCAGGGCATGCTCGGCAAGCATCCGCAATGCGAGCCTGGTGAGCCCGCTCCCCGGTTCGCCAACCATCTCGGTGACGCGGCCAGGATTGAGTTTGAGGATTCCCTCCTCAACCCCTTCCAGCAAGGGGGCCTTGATCAAACCTTCTGTGCCCAAGAGCGACTCCGCAACGGGTTCGGGAGGGACGTGCCCACCCGTGGGCGCGCCATGGTATCGAACATACGTTCGATGATGCAAGAGGGATGTGAACTGTCCGCCACGGGTACCGTCTCAGGTGATGACCGACCTCTTCTCGGCCCGGGCCGAAGACCTCGCCCTCCAGTCCGCGCCGCTGGCGACGCGGATGCGGCCGCGTCGCATCGATGAGGTGGTCGGCCAACCGGCGCTGTTGGGTTCGAGTGCTGCCTTCCGCACCATCGTCGAGTCGGGGCGGCCAGTGTCGATGCTCCTCTGGGGTCCGCCTGGGACGGGCAAGACGACACTGGCGCGCCTGGTCGCATCACACGCCGACGCCGAGTTCGCCACGCTGTCAGCGACATCTGCCGGGGTAAAGGATGTGCGCGAGATCCTGCAACGCGCTCGGGAGCGGCTCATGACCCACGAGCGGCGCACTGTGCTGTTCCTCGACGAGATCCACCGCTTCGCCAAGAACCAGCAGGACGCCCTTCTCCCAGGTGTGGAGGACGGGACGGTCACCCTCATCGGCGCCACCACCGAGAACCCGTTCTTCGAGGTCAACACGCCTCTGATGAGCCGGATGACACTGTTCCGACTCGAGCCGCTCGCACCTGAGGATCTCCGCAAGCTCGTCGACACTGCCCTCACCGACACTGACCGCGGACTCGGGTCTGCCGGGTTGACGATCGCCGACGACGCAGCCGAGGAGCTCGGAGTGCGCACCGGTGGCGACGCCCGCCAGGCACTGAACTCTCTCGAGGTGGCGGCGCGGATGACCGAGGCCGCCGGCCGCAAGGAGATCTCGATCGAGGATGTCGCAGAGGCTCTGCAACGACGCATCGTCCGATACGACCGGGCCGGCGACAGCCACTAC
>CAZGWX010000132.1:0-4346 GCA_964529515.1 uncultured Acidimicrobiaceae bacterium | reverse complement strand
GAGACGTGCTCACCAAATCGACCTGCTCTGCACCACCGGTCAACTCACCGGGGCGTTGCGAATCCCGAACACGGCCGGAGACCTGCAGTTGATAGCCGACCTGCGGGCCCGGCGAATCAGCGCCCAGCTTGACCTGGCAGCCCCACACGACCGTGGCGCCAAGGGCCGCGTCTCTTGGCTGGTAGCCCAGGTACCTCAGGCGCCTCCGGACCTCGTAATCGAGTCGTTCGTGAAAAACGCGCGAATCGGCACCTCGGCGACCCTGGCGCAGACCCGGGAAAACCGACTCGCTCCCCTGGACTCCGATCGAGCCGAACCCCACCGCTTCCGACTCGTGATGAGATCGGAAATGGGTATGGGACGGAAACGAGGGATGCGAAACTCCGGGTTTATCGACTCGATTCTCGAACTGGTCACCGACTTCTACGGTGGGGTCGTCCAGCACATCAGCCCGTGGCAGGCTCCTGCCCCGAAGCTGTCGACAGACACCACTCCCGAACCCACGCAGGTGGAGCCGGTTCAAGTCGAGACCGACTATTCATGGTTCGGGCCGAACCTCTAGTCGGCTCTCAGCCCTCGCTTATCTCCAAGGTCCCGTCGTTGAGGACGGTGAGCCTTTGATCCGGCTCCACCCGAATCGCTGACGACTCCTCGACCACCGTCGCGGGACCTTCGATATCGAATCCTGCTGGGAGGCTGTCGCGTTGCCAGACACCGTCCCGTCCCCGGGGCTGGCCCGACGGCGGAGTCGGGGCCACTTGCTGCCAGGTGAGCGGTGGTTCTCCGACCGCCGCGGCCCGAAGGGTCACCGCCTCGATGGGCTCGCCCGCCCGGATGAAGCCGAAGTGCTGCCGGTGTGCGTCTTCGAAGGACCGGCGAACCGACTCCCAATCGGGGGCCGCAGACACCTCCAGCTCGTGGGATTGGCCCCGGTACCGGCAGTCGAAGGTTGCCTCCACGCTCACCGGCCGGGACCCGAACACCGTCTCGTACCTGTCCCCCGCTGCGTCTTGGCGCGCCGCCACTTCGGCGCCCAGACGGTCATCGTCTTCGGCCAGAATCACAGTGCGGGCGTCGTCGACCCGGGGCGGAGACATGAGAAGTCCGACCGCGGAGAACACGCCCGACAGCGGCGGAACCAGCACCCTGGGGATGCCGAGCCGTCGGGCAAGGCGTCCCGCATGGAGCCCTCCGGCGCCGCCAAAGGCGACCAGAACCGATTGGCGGGGATCGGAACCCTGCTCGACCGAGACCGCCCGAAGGGCGTGCTCCATATGGCTGTCGATGATCTCGAGCATCCCGGCCGCGCAGGCGTCCATCGACAGACCCGCAACCTCACCCAACGCAGACACCGCCGACCGGGCGAGCCCGACATCCAGGGCCAGCGATCCACCGAGTGCGAGATCGGCCGGGATGTGACCGGCGACCAAGTTGGCGTCGGTGACGGTGGGCTCGGTCCCTCCTCGCCCGTAGGCGGCCGGCCCAGGATCGGCGCCCGCCGAACGAGGTCCCACTCGCAACGCGCCGCCGCGGTCGACCCAGCCGACACTCCCGCCTCCGGCACCGATGGTGCGGACCGGCACCGACGGGACACGGGCGACACGCCCGGACACTCGGTGGCCGGAGCCAGCGGCGGGGATCCCCCCGGAGATGCGACACACATCGGTGGATGTGCCGCCCATGTCGAAGGACAAGACCTCGTGGTGGCCGTGATGAGTGCCTAGCGCGGCCGCAGCCACCACACCACCGGCGGGGCCGGACAGGACCAGCCGCACCGCTTGTCCCGCACTCTGGGAGAACGGGAGCAGGCCACCCGCCGAGGTCATGACGAGCGTCCTGGCTACGGGCAGCGACGCCCCCAGCCGGGACAGATACCCGGCCACGGCCGGGGTGAGGTAGGCGGAGAGCACTGCGGTGGCGATCCGCTCGTACTCGCGGAACTCCGGGGACACGGCGGCCGCCGACAGGACGGTGAGACCGGACCCGGCTTCCAGACGCTTCGCCAACTCGGCCTCGACCGTCGGGTCGAGATACGAGTCGAGGAACCCGACTACAGCGGCATCGACTCCCGTCTCCGCCAGCGCCGCCACCGTGGCCGCCACATCACCGGTGTGACCGATCCGTGCCGAACGCTCCACGAGAGGGAAGGGACGGTCCACGGCCGGGTCGTAGAGGGATGGCCGGTCCTGACGGGCGATCTCTATCAGGTCCTCGAACCCGGGGTCGGTGACCAGGGCCACGCGGGCGCCCCGCTCCTCGAGAAGGGCGTTGGTAGCGATGGTCGTCCCGTGGAGAAAGGTGTCGTCTGACTGCCATTCGACTGCCGATGCGACGGCCTCGGCCGGATCGGAGGGTGTCGACGGGACCTTGAATCCCGACACCGAGACCCCGTCGAAGACAGCGACGTCGGTGAAGGTGCCCCCCACGTCCACTCCGACGACCCGCATGGCCGGGTTACCCTCGGACCATGCCTGTGGTGCCCACTCCTACCCCCAACCCGAGTGCGATGAAGTTCGTCGTGGGCAAGCCGGTCGGGGGCCCGGGGACCGTGAAGCCCGGTTCCGAAGCCACCGGATTCGCTGCCGAGATCGCCGGGATCGAAGGGGTATCGAGCGTGTTCTTCACGGCCGATTTCGTCACGGTCACCAAGGATCCCTCCGCCGAGTGGGACGACATCGTCGCCAGCGCGGTGCCGATCCTAGAGCGAGAGTTCCAGTCCTAGCTCGCTCCGCTCGCGCCCCCTCCCCCTTCGGGACTCCCCAACCTGCGGTCGGGGGAGAAGTCATATGCGGTCTTATGGCACCACGATTGTGCGTGGGCGCGTGACCCCGTCCGGATCGACGGTCATGACCACTACCCGCCAGGTTCCGTCCGGCATTGCCTCCCCACCGACCACGGTGCCCACCGTCGCCTCGAGCTCGGCACGCAGGGCCTCGGGAACGCTCTGGAGGGCCAGCGTCTCAGGGGCGCCGACATTCGCGGCCACCACCGTCTGGGGAGGGCGCGTCACCCTTGGTGAGCCATCGGAGCCAACCGCAACCTCCACGAACAGCCGCCGCGGCGCCTGACGGACGAACGTGCCGTCAGCATCTGAGACCAGCGACCTGACGACCACCTCAACCTGGTAGATCGTGGGAGCCACCTCCGTGACCGCCACAGCGCCCGCCCAGTCGACGAACACCTGCGTGCCTTCGGGGGACTCCGGGACGGGGACCCCGGACGGCAGCAGCAAGGCCAGCGTCTCTCTCGAGGCCTGGGACCCGTCGACAGCGAGATACTCCACGGCGAACCACTCGGCGTGGGCCCGGGCGGCATCGACGAGCAGATCTTCATCGACGGCGTACAGGTCGGCCTCGGAGACCACCATTGGCGGCGGTGGCACCGTCGCCGGTGGGGCGGCCTCCGGCATCGTGACCTCGGTGGTGGAAGGCGCGGTCGGCGCGGCCGGGGGGACTGGCTGATTGCGCGTGAACGAGAACGCCAGCGCCCCCACGGCCACGGCGGCCGCAACGATCATCACCGTCCGGTTCGGGTCGTGCCTGCGGGTGTCGAGCGCCTCCCAGGGGATGCGTTCGTAGGTCTCTTGCCTCTCGGGATCCATGTCACCGAACCTATGCCGGGCGAGGTCCGCCAACAAGAGGGTTGGAACCCTGAGGGAACGAAGGGCCTGCCGCTAACGTCTTTTCCGCAATGGCAGTCAACCCCGACCCGAAACCGGGCCGCTGGATACTCCCCCTGGTGATCCTGGCCATGATCGCCTTCACTTACTTCTTCGTCAGGGAGTTGCCCGAGGCCGCCCCCGGAAGCACCGTGGCTGCAGGAGGGGCGACAACGACGACCCTCGGTGGCGACGGCAGCACCACCAGTACGGTCGCCGGGCCGGTAGATCCCGCGGTCCAGGCCTATGTCGACGAAGTGCGGGCCATATCGAACGACCTGGCCGCACAGGGAACCGAACTCCAGACCACCAACGCAGGGTTCGACGCCGATCCCCGCGAGGTCCAGTACCCGGACGCGGTGAGCCGCTTCGAGGCCGTGATCGCCGCCACCCAGGCGCTGCTCGGCCGGATGGAGGCCCTCACCGCCCCCGAGGGTCTCGACGCCAACCACCAGGCTCTGCTCAATGGGTTGACCACCGCCGTCGGTGCTGCAGAAGACGCCCTTTCCGGGCTCCAGTCGGACGACCCGGGCGTGGTCCGCCGGAGTGCCGTCGAAGCGTTCGGCAACTCGGTCGCCGACTTCGCCGAAGAGGTCACCGCTCTGGAGCAGGCGGCCGGAGTCCCGCCCCAGTAATCCTTCGGCTCAGTATCCGTATCCGTCCGGTTCGGTGGTCCCGGTCGCTCCGC
>CAZGWX010000131.1:0-3630 GCA_964529515.1 uncultured Acidimicrobiaceae bacterium | reverse complement strand
ACGAACTCGAACACTCGTTCCGCCAGGCCTGCCGGGGCGATGCGACCCCCGGTGTTGTACCACCGCTCGACCGCGTTGAGTATCGAGAGAATGAAGATTGTCTCCAGCGCCGGATCGAGGTCATCTCGAAAGTTCCCCCCGCGGACACCATCGGCCAGGACCTCCCGAAACACCGCTTCGTAGCGGTCACGCGCGGCCAAGACCCGGAGCCGATAGTCCTCGTCGAGGACCCGGGCCTCGTTGAGGAAGGTCCGAGCGACTTCGAGGTTGCCCACGATCACATCGATGTGTCCGGATATCAGGGCCCGGAGCCTCTCCACAGGACCGGCTGACGCGGCGAGGGCGGCCGTCGCCGACGCCTCGAACAACCTGGCGCCTTCTTCCACGACCTCCACCAACAGCTCCTGTTTGGAGTCGACGTGGGCATAGAGGGAGCCCCCCAACATGCCCAACTCCCGACCCAGGTCCCGCATCGACGTCCCGTGGTACCCCTTCGCCGCGAAGAGGCGACCGGCCGCCTCGACCACATCGCGCCGGGTGTTACGGGTGGAGACCATCAGCGGTGGTCGTACCTGACGACGACGCGGTCGGTCGTCGGATGGGCCTGGCAGGTGAGGACATAACCGGCTTCGATCTCGGAGTCGACGAGGGCGTAGTTCTTGGACATCGTCACCTCCCCTTCCTCGATCCGGCCCTTGCAGGTGGCGCACATGCCGCCTTTGCAGGAGAAGGGGAGCTCGGTCCTGACCCTCAGCGCGGCATCGAGGATCGAGGTTTCCGGGGTCATCCGGGTCTCCACGGCGCGTCCGTCAAGGATCACGGTCAGTTCCACCGTCCCCTCTCCGGGTGGGGGCTCCGGGGGTAGCGCCGAGGTGTCCAATGGCCCGGCGAAGAAGAGCTCATCATGGATCTGCTCGTCATCCACACCCAGCTGCTTCAGCGTGGAACGAGCCTCCGTGACCATCTCGAACGGCCCGCACAGGTACCAGTCGTCGATATCTGCTCCCCCGAGCAGCCGGTCGTGAATGGTTCGGATCTTGTCGCCGGTGATACGCCCCGAGAGCAAGGGCACGTCCGAACCCTCCCGACTCAGGATGTGGAAAAGTTGAAACCGGGGGTGAAACCGGTCTTTCAAGCTTTCGAGCTCGTCGAGGAACATGATGCTGGAGACTGTCCGATTGCCGTAGATGAGGGTCCACACGGCGTCCGGCTCCTCCTCGAGAGACGTGGAAATGAGTGAGAGGACCGGCGTGATCCCCGACCCGGCGGCGATGGCCACGGCTCGCCTCGGGCGCTTGGGATCGATGTCGATCGTGAATTCGCCCACCGGCGGCATCACCTCGACGATGTCGCCCGCCTTCAGGAAGTCGTTGGCATGGTTGGAGAAGGCGCCACCGGGGAGGCGCTTGACCCCCACCCGCAGCTTCCCGGAGCCGGCGGGAGCACAGATCGAGTACGACCGGCGAACGTCTTCGCCGTCGACAAACAGCCGCATGGTGAGGTGCTGGCCGGGCAGGTAGCGGAAGCGGTCACTCATCTCTTCCGGAACGTCGAGCGTGACGCAGACCGCGTCGTCGGTGAGCCGCGTCACCTCCGTGACCCGAAGCGGGTGGAAGGCCAGGTCGCTCACAGCTGCTTGAACCAGTCGAAGGGCTCGCCGCACGACGAGCACACCATCAGGGCCTTGCATGCGGTGGAGCCGAATCGAGCGACCATCCGGGGCCGTGCCGACTCGCACCGGGGGCACAGCACCGCCTCCTCGGTGCCAGGAGGAGCGATCCCGAACTCGGCCAGCTTCAGTCGGCCCTCCTCCGTCATCCAGTCGGTGGTCCACGCCGGCTGGTAGACGGTGCGGACCTCGACCTCGGTGAACCCCTCGGCAGCAAAGGCGGAGCGCACGTCGTCCTCGACCTGGCGCATCGCCGGGCATCCCGAGTAGGTCGGCGTGATGGTGCAGACCACGGTGCCGCCGTCCATCTCCACGCTTCTCAGAATCCCCAGGTCGGCGATGGTGAGCACCGGGATCTCTGGGTCGACCACGCGCGAAGCGATGTCATGGAGAGTTGCGGTGGCTACCAAGACGCCTCCGGATGGCTGCGGGCCAGTGACTGCATCTCGGCGAGGAGCGGGCCCAGGTTCTCGGTGTGCAAGCCCTGACGCCCACCACTGCGCTGATACGGATCGGTCGGAAGCGCCAGCGTGGCCTCGGAGACCGTATCGGCGACCAGCCGATCCCACCCCTGGCGGTAGCCGGCGGTCTCCGGTGTCTCGAACATCTCGTCGGTGAACTGCCACAGGTGGTCCAGGGCGACTTGGGTTCGACGATGTGACTCCTCGGTGCCGTCGCCGAGACGGGTGAGCCATCCCGACGAGAACCGGAAGTGGTAGCTGGCCTCCTTCAAGGCCTTGGCGGCGATGCCGGCGACCATCTCGTCGGCGGACGATGACAAGTCCCCCCAGAGCTGCAGTTGGTAGGCGTCGAACAGGAATTGACGGACCATGGTGGAGGCGAAGTCGCCGTTGGGCTGTTCGACGAGGAGGAGGTTGGTGAACTGGCGCTCGTCACGGAGCATGGCGTAGTCGTCCTCGGTCCGTCCCTCGGCCTCGCCGGCGCGGGTGTAGAAGGCGCGGGCGACGCCGAGATGGTCGAGGCCGATGTTGCCCAATGCGATGTCGAGCTCGAGCTCGGGAGCGTTGGAGATCCACTCCCCGAGCCGGTGGGCGAGAACGAGATTGTCATCGGCATGACCAATCAGGCCGGCGAGTCCGTCACCGGCTGTCGGGGTCCGGGGTACGGAGTACGGGGTACCGGCCGACGCAGTCGGCCCACTCACATGTGCCCCACTTCGTCGGGGATGTCGTAAGAGGTGGCCAGGCGGTACACCTTCTCGTTGGCCTCTACGTATTCGGTAGCAGCTTCTGGTTCGAACGCCGAGATCTCCGTGCTGGGGACGACCCAGACGCTGATCCCCTCGCCGCGGCGCGTGTACACGTCACGGGCGTTCTCGAGAGCGGTCTCGGCATCGGGAGCGTGGAGGCTCCCGATGTGGACATGGGAGATCCCCCGTCGGGCCCGAACAAACACCTCCCACATCGGCCAGCCGGCCGATGTGGTCTCGGTAGTGGTCTCGATCTCGGCCTTCTCGCCCGGTGCGACCGGTACTTCGTAGGTCATCAGGCTGCTCTCTCGGCTTTCTTGGCGGCGTGGGCGGCGGCGGCCTCGCGGACCCATGCGCCGTCCTCCCATGCCCGCATCTTGTGGGCCACCCGGTCGCGGTTCATCGGGCCGAAGCCCTTGACCACCTTCCAGAACTCGTCCCAGTCGATCTCGCCGAAGTCGTAGTGGCCCCGCTCGGGGTTCCAGCGAAGCTCGGTGTCGGGAATGGTGAGCCCGAGATGGTCGGCCTGGGGAACGGTCATGTCGACGAACTGCTGGCGCAACTCGTCGTTGGACACCCGCTTGATCTTCCAGGTCATCGACTGCTCGGTGTGGGTGGAGTCGGAGTCGTGGGGCCCGAACATCATCAACGCGGGCCACCACCAGCGATCGAGGGCATCCTGGGCCATCGCCTTCTGGTCCGGCGAGCCCGAGCAGAGCCTGAGAAGAGCCTCGTATCCCTGACGCTGATG
>CAZGWX010000130.1:0-13936 GCA_964529515.1 uncultured Acidimicrobiaceae bacterium | reverse complement strand
GTCGACCTTCATCCCGTCCAGGCTCCGCTGGACACTCCGGCTGTCATCCAGGATCGCCGCTCGGGCGAGCGCGAGGTGTTCGTCGAGACCGGTGGCCACGCGCTCGATCGCCACACTCTCGACGACTTGTACTCGGTCTTCCTGGAACTTGCCCTTTCGGCCGGAACCGCGGTCGTCACCGGGCAGCGTTCCGAAATCGTCCCTCTCGAGGCATACCGCCGGCTCGGTCACGACCTCGCCTCGACGGAGGTACGGGTGGTCGCCGATCTGCACGGGGAGGCCCTCGACGCGTTCCTGGAAGGTGGCCGGCTGGACATGCTCAAGGTCAGCGACGAGGACCTCGCTGAGGACGGCACCATGAAAGGCCTCTCGGATCAGGCCGCCGTCTCGGCCGTGGAATCCCTGGCCGGACGCAGTGGCGGCTCAGTGGTCCTGAGCCGGGCCGACCGGCCAACCGTGGCCCTCCTCGATGGCGAGACCTACTACGCCGTCAGTCCCCGACTCGAGCCCGCCGACTTTCGCGGAGCTGGCGACTCGATGACTGCCGGGCTGGTCGCCGGGCTCCTCCAGGGGCTTCCCCCAGCCGAGCTCCTGCGACTCGCCAGCGCCGCAGGGGCGGCCAACGTGACCCGCCACGGCCTTGGGAGCGGCTCGATGGAACTGATCTCCAAGCTGGCCGAGAAGATCGAGGTGTCCACCAAGGCACCCGTGCCAGGATGAGCGGTCCCAGGATCGTCGTCACCAATGACGACGGAATCTCATCGCCGGGGCTCGCCGCCCTCGCCACGGCGCTCCAGGACCTGGGGGAAGTCGTGGTGGCCGCTCCCTCTTCGGACATGTCGGGCAGCGGTACCGGAATTGGCCGCCTCGACTCCAACGGCGTCGAGATGTCCCGAGCCGACCTGGAAGGAATCGACGCCTACACGATCGCCGGCCCACCCGGCCTGGCCGTGATGGGAGTGGCCCTTGGGGCTTTCGGAGACCCACCCGACCTGGTTGTCTCCGGGATCAATGCGGGAATCAACACCGGCCACTCGGTGATCCACTCCGGGACCGTTGGCGCCGCCCTCACGGCTCAGACCTTCCGCATGAAGGGCATGGCGGTGTCGCTGGCCGAGTCCGACCCGTGGCACTGGGAGACCGCGGCCGACGTGGCGCGGTCGGCGGCAGATTGGGTCCTCCGCCGTCGCAGTGTCCCGTTCGTCCTCAACATCAATGTGCCGGGGCTCCCTGTCGACGAAGTCAGGGGCGTCCACTGGGCCGATCTCGACGAGTTCGGCTACTTCCGGGTTGCCAACGCGGAGGTCGAGGATCGCCGCCTCCAGTTCGGCGTCAGCGCGGCCTCGACCGGAGCCGATCCCGCCAGCGACTCGGCGCTCTGCGCCCAGGGGTTCGTGGCGATGACCCCGATCTCGTCTGTGGCCCCAGCGCCTTTCCCCGACGAAGATCCGAAGTCGATCTGGGATGGATGACCGGTCAGGGCCGCCGCCACATGGCGGCCAGCTGGCCGGCCGCGGCGACGAATCCGAGCGAGGCGATACCGAGGCCCGTCCACCCGTCGAACCTGTCCCAGCCGAGTGCCGCATCGACCGACCATGGACCCGGACCGAGCGTGGCCAGCACCAGTGAGGCCACCACCACGGTGGCCACGTACTCCCATCCTTCGTCAGGGCGGTTGAAGACGAAGAAGCCGGCCCGGCGATGGATGGCCCAGAATGCGACCGTCATGATCGTGACCACACCGGCGGCCGCCAGCGGGGTGGCGAGCCCGATGACCAGTGCGGTCCCGATCGCCAGCTCCCCTGCGGCCGACGCCCGGGCGTTGAGGGCGGGCTGGCGGAAGCCCTTCTTGGCGAACCAGTCTGCGGTGCCCTCCAGGCTGCGGCCGTGGTTGACGCCGTGGGCGAGCATGACGATGCCCAGCCAGAGCCTGAGCCCGGTGACTACGGCTTCGGACGGCTCCATGGGCATCATTTGTACCAGGCGGCTCGCCGGATTGAGGGCCGGAACTGGCATGATCTCAGCATGAGCCGTCCCTCTCCGGAGCCTGCCGACAGCCTCATTCTCTTTGGAATCACCGGAAACCTCGGCCGCACGATGCTGTTCCCTGCTCTCTACGACCTAGCCGCCAGTGGCAGGCTCGACATTCCGGTTGTCGGAGTTGCTTCTTCGCCACTCGACGACGATGGGATCAGGCAACGGGCACGGGAGGCGATGGCGGCGACCGGGCGGGAAGTCGACCCGGTCGTGCTCGACCAGCTCACCGCCAGGCTCTGCTACGTGTCCGGCGACTATCGCGATCCCGACCTGTACCCGAGGATCGCCGAGCGCCTGCAACAGCCGTCGCTCCCCGTCGCCTATCTCGCCATCCCGCCCGAGCTCTTCGCCGAGGTGGTCAGCGGTCTCATGTCGGTCGGGTTCGACGAGAAGGGGCGCCTGGTTGTCGAGAAGCCGTTCGGCCGAGACTTCGACACGGCGGCCGAGCTCAACGAGCTTATCCACCGGGGGTTTCCGGAGCGGAGGGTCTACCGGATCGACCATTTCCTCGGGAAAGAGGCGGTGCAGAACCTGATGGTGTTTCGCTTTTCCAACACCATCCTCGAGCCCGTGTGGAACCGCCACTACGTGGCGAGTGTCCAGCTCACGCTGGCGGAGGAGTACGGCATCGAAGGCCGCGGAAACTTCTACGACGATGTCGGAGCGGTCCGCGACGTCGTGCAGAACCATCTCCTCCAGATGGCGGCGCTGCTGGCCATGGAGCCGCCTGTGTCGGATCACCCTGACGCATTGCGCGACGAACGGGCAAAGGTCCTGCGGGCGATGCGGTCTGTTGATGCTGACGATCTCGTGCGGGGCCAGTACGACGGCTATCGCTCGGAGCCCGGCGTCGCCCCCGACTCGGAGACCGAGACCTACGCCGCATTGAGGCTGGAGATCGATTCATGGCGCTGGGCCGGGGTCCCCTGGGTGATCCGGACCGGCAAGGGCCTTTCCCGTACGGTCACCGAGGCCGCAGTCGAGTTTCACGCCCCGCCTCGACCCCTCTTCGCTTCGCCGGAGTCGGTGCCAGGCCCGAACCGACTGGTCTTCCGGACCAAGCCCGACGACCAGATCATCCTCTCCATGCAGGCCCGGGTCCCCGGTGCAGGGCTCGTCAGTGGGCCTGTCGAACTACACCTCCAGCACGATCGGCCGTCCGGCGTCTCTGCCTACACGCGTCTGCTCGGCGACGCACTGCGAGGGGATCAGTCGCTGTTCGCCCGCGAGGACGGGGTCATGGAGGCGTGGCGTGTCGTCGAGCCGGTACTCGACAAGGACCTGCCGGTCGAGATCTACGACCGCGGCTCCTGGGGCCCCAAGGAGGCGGATGACCTGCTTGATCCCGGTACGGATTGGGTCACCCGCTAGCTACCGACTGCGCGGTCCCCACCACCAGCCAGGTGCCGATGACCACCAGTGTGATTCCGCCGAGCCGGCGAGCGTCGATGACCCTGGCCTCCTCGGCGAACCATCCGAAGTGGTCGATGACTGCAGCCAGGACGAGGTTGGCGCTGGTGAACAGGGTCATGCCCGCACCGAGTCCCAGGTTGGAGATGGTGATGCCCAAGGTCGCCACCACGACCAGGCCCAGGAGGCCGGCGGCGTAGACCCACCAGGGGAGTTGTCTGAGCTCGCCCCACTTGCCGCCTCCAAACGCAACCATCAACGCCCCGACGGCCAGGCCGCCGAGCCCATAGGTGACGAAGGTGGAGGCCAGCGTACCCACGCGGTTCTCCATGACCCCGAGGAACTGGGACTGGAGGGCACCTGCCAGCCCGCCCAACAGCCCGAAGAGAATGACGACTGCAGTACTCATCGGGCTGATGGTAAGGGGCGCGGCCTACACCGACGCCGCCTCGTACTCGAGGATCGTTCCTTCCAGATAGGCCATGGCGGCGTCGTATCCCTGCGGCACGACCGACGTTGTGTAGGCCAGCACCCGTATCGTCCAGAGTCGGAAGGCCAAGCTCTCCCAATCGGGCTCCCCGAGGACGAACCGGTCGAGGAGCAGCCGCAGGGTCTCCCCCCAGACCTCTGCATCCATGAACTCGAAGGTCGACTCGGACCGGTTCGCCAGGATGCGGTCCGCTTCCGGGAACTGCCGCGCCATTTCGACCTCGGTGTCGCTCCATCCCTCGGTGAGCAGGGCAACCGTGCGATCCGAGTCGAAGGCCACCGTCTGTTTGAGGTCCTCCGGCACTTCGGCAGGTGGATCGGCGTCCCACGGCGATTCGGGTGCGGGCAGGCCCCGGAGTGACTTGGCCGCTCCAAGGCACTCCAGGACCATCGTCCGGATATCGGCGAGCGACCCGTACAGAGCGTGGCGCTTACCCGCGGCCACGTTGTGCTCGAAGAGGGGGAGGCCCAGGGCGGCCGTGGCGTAGGTGACCATCGTGTCCACGCCCCAATCGGATCGTGCGGTGACGAGCGGGTCGGCGGCCAGCGCGGCGACGACCTCGGAGGTGACGAGCATCTCCCCTCCCAGGGGCTGGCCGAGCCGGGGGAGGATGGTTCCAGGGAAGAGCATGGCCAGGGCGGGCCGGGTGACCATCCAGGTGATCATGGCGTCGGTGGCGGCCCGAGGGAACCGGTGCCGGACGATGGCATAGCCCTGGTCGGCTCTTTGCTCCGCGCTCTCCATCCAGTCTTCGTCGAAGTTCGTGATGTCCGCGTCGTAGAAGTGGACCCGTGCGAACCCGGCATCGGCAGCGTGGCGGAGGGCCGTGTTCATCCCGTCGCCCTTGCCCGGGCGGTACAGGCCCAGTCGCTCCTGGGGGAAGACGGAGACCGGCTTGCCCATCTCCGCTGTGATCTGGTCGGCGATGGCGGCGACCGAGTCGAGATCGTCCCCGTCGCCTGCGGCCACTGCCCAGACCACCTCGACACGGTGGTGACTCGCGGCCGTTCGCAGGTTGGCCTCCACGACGCCGAGGTCCTCCTTTTTGAACGGGAAGACGACGAGGCTCATGAGCTCATTATCGCCCTCTGGTTGTGGGGGCCGATCCGTCGCAGTTGCGCGCAGCTTGTACTTGGACCGCGGCCCGGCGATCAACAGGGCTTCATGGCGGTGGCCTGGTGGCGTTTGCTCGGCATCAGCAAGTACCAGGTACCAAGATCTGTCACACCCCCCATCTACTCTCGCCACAGTGACCGAGAAGATGGTGGGAAGGGTCCTCGGGACCAGAGATGCCACCCCGCTCGAGTTCTGGGTGGGGGTGGCTGAAGGGCACTACTTGCAGCTCGACGATGTGGTGGCGCTCGAGCGCGTGCTGCCCGACGGTGAGGTGGTGAGGGTGTTCGGAACGGTGAGCCAGGTCACCGCCCGCCACGAGGGGGCTCGGTTCGACTCCGACGTTTTCCTCATCGAGGACGGTGTGTTGCCCGCCGAGGTGACCGAGGCCGCCCAGATATCTGCCACCCGGTTCGAGCCCGAGATCTTCGTCCCGCCACGGCCCGGTCAACCCGTCGTGATCGCCGAAGGCGAGCAACGCGACCGGGCATTGTTCTTCGACCGCATGGAGCGGCGGCTCCCGATTGGGCTGAGCCGGAACGGAGAGCCCCTGTGGGTCAATCTGGAGTTCGTCAACGGGGCAAGGGGCGCCCACGTCAACATCTCGGGGATTTCTGGCGTGGCCACCAAGACCTCCTACGCCACGTTCCTCCTGCACTCGCTCTTCAACTCCGGGGTGCTCGGCAACGCGGCCATCAACACGAAGAGCCTGATCTTCAACGTCAAGGGCGAGGACCTCCTCCATCTGGACCGCCCCAACAACAAGCTCGACGCCACTCAGCGGGGGCGATACGAGACGCTGGGTCTGCCGCCGACTGCGTTCGGTTCGGTGTCGCTCTACGCGCCGCCTCGAATCGCCGACCCCAGCGCCACGGCCGACGTCAACTCCCGGTCTGACGTCACCTCGTTCTTTTGGACGCTGGATCGGTTCTGCCAGGAGGAACTGCTGCCGTTCTTGTTCGCCGACGCCGAGGACGACCGGTCGCAATACACGATCGTGGTTCAGAACGTCGGCGCCCGTCTCAAAGAGGCCGAAGGCACAGAGACGGGGGCGGTCAAGGTCGAGGGGGCCACCGTCCGCACCTTCCGCCAGCTGGTCGACCTGATCTGTGAGCGGGTCCAGTCCGAGGACGACCGATATCGGTGGGCCGGTCCGGCCATCGGCACAGGCACGATCAACGCCTTCGTGCGCCGCCTCCAGGCGTCGGTCCGCCATGTCGAGCGGCTGATCCGGGCCGACATCCCCGACCCCGAGCGTCACGAGATCCGGCTCGAGTCCCAGGTGACCGTGGTCGACATCCACAACCTCAACGACCGGGCGAAGCGTTTCGTGGTCGGTGTCACCCTCCGCCGGGCGTTCGAGGAGAAGGAGCGGGCCGGCCAGACCTCGGAGATGCTCCTCGTCGTTCTCGACGAGCTCAACAAGTACGCCCCGCGTGAGGGGTACAGCCCTATCAAAGAGATACTCCTCGACATTGCCGAGCGCGGCCGATCACTGGGTGTGATCCTGATCGGCGCCCAGCAGACGGCCTCCGAGGTGGAGCGCCGCATCATCGCCAACTCTTCGATCCGGGTGGTGGGCCGCCTCGACTCGGCGGAGGCCTCCCGTGAGGAGTACGGCTTCCTCCCGGGCGCCCACCGCCAGCGGGCCACCATCCTCAAGCCGGGGACGATGCTGCTCACCCAGCCGGAGATCCCGGTCCCGCTGGTGGTCGAGTTCCCGTTCCCGTCGTGGGCGACTCGGGCCGACGAGGCGGTCCGCCCTGCCCCGTCCGGCCCCGAAGACCCGTTCGAGGACCTCTGATGAAGATCCTCCACACCTCCGACTGGCACGTCGGCAGAAAGATCCGCGGGCGGGATCGCTCCGAAGAGCATCGCGCCGTCCTCGCCGAGATCGTCGGGGTGGCGTCCGACAACCAGGTCGACCTCACTCTCGTGGCCGGTGACATCTTCGACACCGGCTCGCCGACCGCCGCGGCCGAAGAGGTCGTGTGGAGGGCGCTGCTCGACTTGTCGGCGGTCGCACCGGTGGTGGTGGTCGCCGGCAACCACGACAACGCCGCCCGCATCGACGCCGTGGCGCCGCTACTCGAGATGGGGAACGTGACCGCGGTCGGCACTCCGATACGCCCCGGCGACGGCGGCACGGTGCTCCTCGAGGAGATCGGTGCTCGCGTGGCGCTGCTCCCATTCGTCTCCCAGCGGGGCATCGTCAAGGCCGAACAGATCATGGGCAACGACCCCGACCAGAACGCTGCCGCTTTCCAGGACCGCCTGGGCCGGATCATCGAAGGGCTCACCGAGGGCATGGACGACGGGGCGGTCAATCTCCTGGTCAGCCATCTCACGGTCTTCGGGGCCAGCCAGGGAGGGGGCGAACGTGACGCCCACATCTTCGGCTACGCCATACCGTCCACCGCCTTCCCCGGACACCTTTCCTATGTCGCCCTAGGGCATCTCCATCGCCAGCAACGTGTGCCCCACGCCGGGGCCGTGTGGTACTCAGGCTCGCCGCTCCAGCTCGACTTCGGCGAGGTGGACGACCGCAAGGGCGTGCTCCTGGTGGACGCCGGGGCCGGCAAGCCGTCGCGAGTCACCGAAGTCCCGCTGTCCGCTGGGAAGCGGCTGGTAACGGTGAAGGGCTCTCTCGAAGAGGTGCTCGATCACGCCGACAGGGTCGAGGGCGCCTATGTCAAGGTCATCCTGACCGAGTCGGCCCGAGTCGGCCTGGCCGACGAGGTCCGCCAGGCCATCCCGGGAGCGGTCGACGTGACCCTGGCCGCCCCTCACAACACCGGCCCGGACGCCGGAAACGGCCAGGATCTGTTGGGACCCCGGGAGGCCTTCCGCCATTACCTGGAGGAGCGCGGGGCCGTCGACGAGGCGGTCGTCGGGCTGTTCGCCGAGCTGTTGTCCGAGGTGGACGCATGAGACCGGTGCGCATCGAGCTCGAGGGCTTCTCCGCCTACCGGAGCCGGGTGGTGGTCGATCTCTCCCGTCTTCTCGAGTCGGACACCGCCTTCTTCTCGCTGAGCGGGGCTACCGGCGCCGGCAAGTCGAGCCTGATCGACGCCATGGTCTTCGCCCTCTACGGGCGCATCCCGCGGCTGGGCGCGCGCGAGGTGAGCCCGGTCATCTCCGCCGGCGCTGATCGGTCGCGGGTCCGCCTCGACTTCGAGGCCGATGGGGACGTTTACACCGCCGTGCGCGAGGTTCGCCGCACCAAGACCGGCGGGGCCACTGTCAGGGAGGCCCGTCTCCAACTCGGTGACAATGTCATCTCCGACGGGGCGGCCAGTGTCACCGAGGCCGTCGAGGCACTGTTGGGCCTCGGTTTCGACGACTTCACCCGGACCGTGGTGCTGCCCCAGGGCGACTTCGCCCGGTTCCTCCATGCCACTCCGTCTGAGCGTCAGAACCTCCTGCGCGACCTTCTCGGCCTCGACGTATACGGAAAAGTCCGCACACTGGCCGTGGAGCGCCGCGCCGCCGCCCAGATCGGGGCCGACACCGCCCGGGCCCGGCTCGAGACCCTGGATATTCCCACCGAGGACGAGTTCGAGGCCATGGGCAGCAGGCTGGCCTCCCTTCAGGTGCTGGAAGCACAGGCGTCTGCCTGGGAGGACGAGCTGGCCGTTCTTGCCAAGGGCTCGGCCGACGCCGAGGCCGAGACGGAGAGGTTGTCCGATGCGGTCCGTCGCCTCGGCTCGATCAGCCCGCCCCCGCGACTCGCCGAACTGGCCGAGCTGGTCTCCGAGAGTGCGGCCTCGCTCCATGATGCCGAAGACGTGCTGCAGCGGGCCCTCGATGCCCGCACCCGCGCCGAGGAGGAGTCTGCCGGGCTTCCCGACGCCGGCTTTCTGCAGTCGCTGCGAAAGGCGCGCCTCGACCTCGAAGCGGCCACCTCGCGCCTCGCCGATCTCGACCCCGAGCCGGCTCGCCAGGCACTGGCAGCCGCGCAAGCCGCGCTCGGCTCGGCCGAAGCCGCTGTCGAGGAGGCCCGTGCGCGACTCAACGAGTCCCGGATGAGCCACGCGGCCCACGCTCTAGCAGCCGTGCTCGTCTCTGGGGACATGTGCCCCGTCTGCCGTCAGGAAGTCGTCGCCGCCCCTGAGCTCGAGCCCAGGGACGAGACGAGCAGGCTCGAAGCCGAGGTCACCGCTGCCGACGAGGCCGTCGTCGCGGCCCGCATCGTTGCCGCCCAGGCGCGTGATGAGTGCACCCGCATCGACGCCGAGCGTTCGGGAATCGAGACGCGTCTCGCCGAGCTGGCCGAGGAGTTGGATGGCGCCCCCGACGAAACAGAACTTGCCACGCTGGAGGCCGCCGTGGCCAAGAGCAAGGGGCTGCTCACCACGGTCCGCGGGGCCGAGACCGGGGCCAGGGAGGCTTTAGAGACCGCCCGCAAGGCTCACGAAGACCTCGTGGCCGACCAAAGGGCCCTGGGGCGAGCGCTGCGAGAGGCCCAGCAATCAGTGGCCGACCTCAAGCCGCCGATCACCGACATCGACGACGTCGCCGTGCAGTGGAAAGAGCTGCTCGACTGGCGTGACGAGACCTTGACCGAGGCCGTTGCCGGCGTGGATGCCGCCCGTGTCCAGGCAGCCGAGGCCAGGGAGAAGGCACAGGCCCGGCAACAACAAGTAAGGGAAGTGCTGGCGGCTCATGATGTCGACGGTTCCGGTTCACTTCGGGCCGGCATCGCCACCGCAATCGAGCGGGCCCGCAACGCCCTCGAGGCCGCATCGAAGGCACTCACCGATCAGGCCGAGCTCACGGCCTCCGAGAAGGAAGCAGCTGCCGAAGCGGCTGTGGCCAAAGCACTCGTCGACCATCTCCGGGCTGACGGCTTCGAGAAATGGATGATGGGAGGCGCCCTCCGCAGCCTGGTCGCCGGAGCCAACGTGCTCCTCAAGGAGCTCTCCGACGGCGGCTACTCGCTCCAGGCTGCCGACGGTGCATTTGTGGTCATCGACCACCGCAACGCGGACGAGCTCCGCCCGGTGTCGACACTGTCGGGAGGGGAGACCTTCCTCGTCTCGTTGGCCCTGGCCCTCTCCCTCGCCGAGATTCATGCCGCCCATGGCGACGCCCGCCTCGAGGCGGTCATTCTCGACGAGGGCTTTGGGACCCTCGACGAGGAGACGCTCGACACCGTCGCCTCTCTTCTCGAGGAGCTTGCAGGGAGCAGGGGCCTGATGGTCGGGGTCATCACGCACGTCCGGGAGCTTGCCGAGCGAGCGTCGGTTCGTTTCGAGGTGACTCGCGGCCCGAAGGGCTCTGAAGTCAGGGAAGTCGCATGAAGTTCACCGTAGAGAGTTGGGACTCGGACTACGGGGCCCCGGCCGACTCCGACCTCGAGGACGCAAGCGCCGAGGTCGACGTATCGGTAGAGCTCGCGGCCGAGATGTGGCAGCCGCTGGGCACCGATGCCGAACCGGTCCCCGAGGTGCTCTTCGTCGACGGAGTCCGTCGGGTCGACGCCACGGTGTGGATCGAACAGCCGCCCGATTTCCCCGCCTACTCCCTGGCGGCCACCTATGCCGCCGGCGCTGTCCGCTGCAACCACCGGGCCACCCTCGAAGCCGCCGCGGTGGAGCGAGGTCTGTTCACCGCCACCGCCGCCGAGGACGTGAAGACGAGTGTGGGTACCTACGAGGTGAAGACCACGAAGGGAACCACGGCCGAGCAGCTGTGGCTCGGCATCCAGCAGCGGCTCGCCGACCTCGAGGCCGCCGTTGCCCGCCAGGTGGGTGGTGCCGACCTGGTGGTCTTGGATGGTCCGCTGTCTCACTCAAGGGACATCCCCGACGCCGTCGGGTACATCAAGAGCCAGCGGGTTCAGTACCTGCCGATGGAGTTGCGTGGTCTCCTCGCCTCATTGCCGGTCGGTTCGAGGACGCCGTTGTTCCTCACCTCGATGAACTGGAGCCGATTCTCCTGGTACGTGCGCCTCGCCGCCGCGGCCGGTCCTGCGGGCGGACTGGTCCGATGCGAGGTGAATGCCGATCAGCCCGCCGCCGACGCGGTGCGGGCAGCCGGCCGCATCACCGCCACCCTTCCTCGCTTTGCCTCGGCCTTGCACAAGGACCCTCGGGCGCCACAGAACCTGTATCCGATCGGGGGCTTGGAGCGGGAGCTGCGGCACCGTCTCGGTGACCGTGACCTTGCAGTGCGGGCCCTGCGCCGCGCCGCCGCTTAGCGGGCAGCAGGGGTGACGGCCGGTGCAGGTCTCGTCGAACGCTCCTTGCGGGAGGCCAGGAACGCCCCGACGAGGACCAGCCCGATTCCTGCGATCGCTAGGGGGCTGATCACCTCGTCACGGAACACGATCCCGAGGATCAGCGCCACCACGGGGATCACGTAGGCGATGAACGAGCTCCGCGTCGCCCCGACCGAGGCGGCGATTCGCCCGGCGAGGAGGAAGGCGATGCCCGTGCCGAAGACGCCGACGGCCGTCGTGGCGAGGAATGACGGCACCGAGAACCCCGACTGGGTCAGGCCGTAGATGCCGTAGGGGAGCACCATCGGGATCGCTGCCCAGATCACACGGCTCATGACTGGAAGTGATCCGTACTTCTGCACCAGGGGAACCGAGATGTTGATCGACACGCCGTAGCTGGCCGCCGCTACCAGGGCCAGCAGGATGCCAATCGCCTCGTTGCTGCCGGCCGTCACCGATGGCAGAGCGATGAGGACCACCCCGGCCAGCCCCATTAGCAAACCCACGCGCTGCAACCGCCCGGGCAGCGTGCGGAGCAGGATCGACGCGACGATGGCGGCGAAGATCGGAGTCGTCCCGTTGATCAGGCCGGCCACGCCCGAGGCAATCCACTGCTGGGCGACGGGGAACATTGTGAAAGGGAGGGCCACCCAAGTGAAGCCGATCAGCACGACGCGGGCGCGGTCCTCGCGGTCGATCCGGCTATTCCGGATCCTGGGGACCGAGTACAGGAACAGTGACGCCGCCACGATCCGGAGCAGGGCGACCAGGCCCGGGTGGAACGAGTCCAGTCCTATCGCCATGAGGAGGAATGAGGAACCCCAGATGAGCCCGAGCGTTCCGAACATGGCCCAATCGGCCGGAGTGAAGGCGTCGCGGTTGGTGCCGTGCGATGTGGTGATGAGGCGGGCCATAGGAGTTACTCAACCAAAGAGAACACCCGGGTATGCCCGGGGGTTTTAGGCTTCTGCTTTGGCCTGACGGGTCATCAGTCGCAGCATGGCCTCTCGGGGGTGGACTTCCCCGGCCAGGACCTGGCCGACCTGTTCGGCGATCGGCATCTCGACGGTGGCTTCCCTGGCGAGGCCCAGGGTGCTCTCGGTGGTCTTGACACCCTCAGCCACCATTCGCATCTCCGAGACGATGTCCTCGAGTCGCCGCCCTTGGGCCAGTGCGAAGCCAACCTGGTAGTTGCGGCTCTTGGTCGACGAGCAGGTCGCGATCAGGTCGCCCATCCCCGCCAGGCCGGCAAACGTCTCGGGCCGGCCCCCGAGAGCGACCCCGAGCCTGGTGATCTCGGCCAGCGCCCTGGTGAGCAATGTCGCCCTCGTGTTGTCCCCGAAGCCCAGCCCGTCGGACATGCCGGAGGCGAGGGCCATGACGTTCTTGAGTGCCCCGCCCAACTCACAACCGACGACATCGTCGTTGGTGTAGACGCGAAACGTCGGGCCCATGAACAGGTCTTGGATGGCGCGGGCTGCCTCCGGATTCGCCGTGGCCACCACGGCCGCCGCTGGGTGTCCGGCCGCCACTTCGACGGCGAGGTTGGGGCCGGTGAGGACTCCCATCATGGAGGTGTCATGTCCGGGTGCCTCCTCGGCCATGACCCGCGTCATGGTGGCCAGAGTCTCCTGTTCGATGCCCTTGGCCAGGGAGATGAGTGGGATCCCGCCTGGCACCTGCTCGGCGAACGACGCGAAGGCCGCCCGGTACCCGTGGGAGGGAACCGCCATGAGGATGGCATCAGCCCCCTCCACTGCTTCGACCGCGCCGGCCGTCGGAGTCAGGGTCTGCGGGAGCTCACGGCCGGGCAGGTAGGAGAGATTGCGGCGGTTCGCGCGGATCTCGTCGACGAGTTCGGTGCGTCTTGCCCAGAGCCATGTTGGCGCCTTATCGGCCGCAAGTGCCGCAACCGTCGTCCCCCACGAACCGGCACCGATCACCGCCACCTTCTCCATGGCGCGAACGGTAGTGGCGTGGCCCCCGGCTGCCCCTAATGTCGCTTGCCGCGTGAGCCTGGCCATCGGCATCGTCGGACTCCCCAACGTCGGCAAGTCGACGCTTTTCAACGCGCTCACGGCTGCGGGAGCGGTGGCGGCCAATTACCCATTCGCCACCATCGATCCCAACGTCGGCGTGGTGCCGATCCCCGACGAGCGCCTCGAGGTGCTCGCCGGGCTGTTCGGATCGGCCAAGATCACGCCGGCCACGGTCACCTTCGTCGACATCGCCGGGCTGGTGCGTGGTGCCAGCCAGGGAGAGGGTCTGGGCAACCGCTTCCTCGCCAACATTCGGGACGTCGACGCGGTGTGCCACGTGGTCCGAGCGTTCTCCGCTGCAGACGTCACTCATGTCGAGGAAGGTGTCGACCCGGGGCGGGACATCGGGGTCATCGAGACCGAGCTCGCCCTGGCCGACCTGGAGACCATCGAGAAGCGGCTTCCGAGGCTGGAGAAGGAGGCGACGATCGACCGGAAGCTGGCTCCGTTTGTGGATCTGCAACGGAAGCTGCACGCCACGGTTTCCGCCGGGGTCAAGGTCTCATCAGACCCGGAGCTGTGGGAGCGGCGCGCCGAGTTCGCCGACCTCCACCTCCTCACGGCCAAGCCGGTCATCTACGTGTTCAACTCCGACCCCGAACTGCTGGCCGATGACGTTCGGCG
>CAZGWX010000129.1:0-5154 GCA_964529515.1 uncultured Acidimicrobiaceae bacterium | reverse complement strand
CCGCCGCCGACCTGGTCGTAGTCACCGACGTGTACGGCGCCCGGGAGGATCCGGTCCCGGGCATCACGGGCCACCTGGTGGCCGAGGCCGCCGCACAGGCGGGCGCGGACGTCTTCTACGTCACTCACCGGTCCGACCTCTCGTGGCACGTCGCCCGGCTCGCCCAACCGGGGGACATGGTCATCTCCATGGGGGCGGGCGACATCACACTCCTGCACAACGAGCTGGCGCCGCTGCTGGCGCCGCTGCTGGGGGAGCCGTGACCGGCCTGGCCGGGCTCCCCGGTGTGTCCGAGAACGAGCCGCTTGGCCCGCTGACCACCTACAAGCTGGGTGGACCGGCGCGGTGGCTCGTCACCGTGGCCAGCCCTGAGGCGCTTGACCCGGTGATCGCCACCGGCGCCCTCTCCGAATCGCCGATGCTCGTCCTGGGACGGGGATCCAACCTCGTCATCGCCGACGAGGGCTTCGACGGCGTGGTGCTCCGCCTCGGCGGGACCTACGGCGAGTTCGCCATCACCGATGGCTGGGTCGAAGCCGGCGCGGCCGTTCCCCTGCCCCGTTTGGCGCGGGCCGCGGCCGAACGCGGGTTGGCCGGACTCGAATTCTTCGTCGGTGTCCCGGGATCAGTGGGCGGCGCGGTGCGCCAGAACGCTGGCTGCTTCGGGGTCGAAACCCGGGACCGACTGGTGGTGGCGCGGTTCGTCGACCTCCACACCGGGAGGCGCTTCGAGTCGACACCCGACGACCTCGACCTCTCGTATCGCCACTCCAATGTCAAGACCCACCAGTTGGTCGAGTCGGCCCGGTTCTCGACCGAGCCGGGAGACGCGGAGTCCTCGCTGGCGCTGATCCG
Source organism: uncultured Acidimicrobiaceae bacterium (assembly GCA_964529515.1). Taxonomy (GTDB): domain Bacteria; phylum Actinomycetota; class Acidimicrobiia; order Spongiisociales; family ZC4RG35; genus ZC4RG35. The sequence continues at coordinate 4,299 of CAZGWX010000129.1, read as the reverse complement.
AGAGATCACCCGATGGCGTCGGGACCACCAGCCGGGAGGGACCCTCAACGCCGGAAGCGTCTTCAAGAATCCGGATGGGTCGTCAGCCGGGAAGATCATCGACGAGCTCGGCCTCAAGGGGTTCCGGGTCGGAGACGTGGCCGTTTCCGAAAAGCACGCCAACTTCTTCGTCGCCGGCCCCCATGCCACGGCCCGGGACATCAAGGCGCTCGTCGACGCCGTGAAAGACCGGGTATTCGGGGCCACCGGCACCATGCTGGAGCCAGAAATCCAATTTGTGGGATTCCAAGAATGAGCATCGATCCGAGACTGGTGGAACGGCGTCGGGTTGTCGCCGAGGACCGCGCCAAGAGGACGGTCCGGAAGCTCCTGCGCTTCCTGGCCGTGGTCGGCGTGCTCGCCCTGGCCGTGTGGTTCATGCTCTCGCCGTATATGAGCGTCAACGAGCTGGAGATCGAGGGAGTGGCATCGAGCGACACCGCCGCCATCCTCGCCTCCGAATCGCTGGTCCCCGGGCGGCCGCTGATTCTCGTCTCCACCTCCGGCATCGAAGTGGCCCTCGAGGCCGACCCTTGGATCGCGGACGCCGAGGTCAGCCGTCACTGGCCCGATCGGGTCACGGTGTCCGTCACCGAGCGCCTCCCCAGGGCATGGGTGGAGACTGCCGACGGATGGACGCGTCGCGCTGAGGACGGCGAGGCCGTGCCCAGCGCATCCGAGCCGGACAACACGCTGGGCTGGGTCCGGCTCCCCGACGTCGCGGCCGCCGGGGCCCCAACGCGTGATGAGGTGCTCGGCGGTGTCGACTTTCTGATGTCGCTTCCCGAGAACCTCGCCAGAGCCACCTCCCTGCGAATGGAAGGGACGGAGATGTGGGGGGTGGTCGACGGCTGGCAGGTGCGCCTGGGGCGTCCCGTGGACATGACCGCCAAGGCGCTCTCGCTGGTCGCCCTCCTCCAGCAGGGTATCGAGCCGGGATCTGTGATCGTTCTCATCGCCCCCACCCACCCCTCGGTGGACACACCGGGGGACGGAGCCGGCGACGAGGAGCCGGTAGAAGGGGAGGGCTGATGCCCGAAACACCAACGTTAAACCTGTACTTGAGAGTGAGCCCGATGGGGTTTACTTGCGTCTCGGACAACGCTAAACCTCTACTTCAGCTTACGAATTCTCCGGAGGACAATCGTGACTAAGAGCAGTGCCGCCGCCAGCAGCGGCAGTTACCTGGCCGTAATCAAAGTGATCGGGATCGGCGGTGCCGGCGTCAACGCCGTCAACCGCATGGTCGACGCCGGTGTGCGCGGGGTGGAGTTCATCGCCCTCAACACCGACGCGCAGGCCCTTCTTATGAGTGACGCCGACGTCAAGCTCGACATCGGACGCGAGGTCACCCGTGGCCTCGGCGCGGGGGCCAACCCCGAGATCGGCAGGGCCGCCGCAGAGGAGCACCGGGCCGAGCTCGAAGACGCCTTGAAGGGCGCCGACATGGTGTTCATCACGGCCGGCGAGGGTGGCGGAACCGGGACCGGCGGTGCGCCGGTGGTGGCCGACGTGGCCCGTTCGGTGGGTGCGCTCACCGTTGGCGTGGTCACCAGGCCGTTCGGCTTCGAGGGTCGACGCCGCGCCGTTCACGCCGAGGAAGGGATCGAGGCCCTCAAGGACTCGGTGGACACGCTGATCGTCATCCCCAACGACCGCCTGCTCGAAGTAGGCGACCCCACGGCCCCGATCACGGAGACCTTCCGCCTCGCCGACGAGGTCCTGATGAGCGGTGTCACCGGGATCACCGACCTGATCACCACACCGGGTCTGATCAATGTCGACTTCGCCGACGTGCGCACCGTGATGGCGGACGCCGGGTCGGCAGTGATGGGGATCGGGAGGGCCACGGGCGAGAACCGCGCCCGTCAGGCCGCCGAACGGGCCATCTCGAGCCCGATGCTGGAGTCGTCGATGGACGGGGCGAGGGGCGTGCTGCTGTCCGTGGCCGGGCCTTCCACCATGTCACTCCACGAGGCCACCGAGGCGGCTCGGGTCGTCGCCGACCACGCCGACCCCGAGGCCGAGATCATCTTCGGCGCCATCGTCGACGACGACCTCCGGGAGGAGATGAAGGTCACGGTCATTGCGGCCGGGTTCGAGGGACGCCGGCGTGCCAACCGTCCGACTCGGACCTCCGAGGGATCATCGATCCCGTCGTTCGTAACCGAACGCCGCAGCGACCCCGACGACGACATGGAGATCCCCAGCTTCGTGCAGGGATGATTACTCGCGACCGAGTCGCATTCTCCGGGGCGGTCGAAGGTGACCAGCGTCTCGACGTCGACGCCCGCCGACGCCTGGCCGCCGCACTGGATGTCCCGCCGGACTGGGCTTCGGTACGTCAGATCCACAGCGCCGTGAGCCACTGGGCGACCGAGCCCGGCCCGCAGGGTGAAGGCGACGCCATGTGGACCGACCGGCCTGGCCTGCCACTCGCCGTCTTCACCGCAGACTGCCTCGGTGTCGGCCTCCTCGCCGAGGACGCGGTCGGAGTGGCGCACTCCGGATGGCGGGGGACAGCCGATGGTGTCGTCCCGACGCTGGCGGAACGGATGGCGCAAGCCGGTCACGAGCCCGTGTTGGCGGTCATCGGTCCCGGCATCGGCCCGTGCTGTTTCGAGGTGGGGCCGGAGGTCGCCGAACGGTTCGACGGTCACGTCAGCAAGACCACCTGGGGAACGACCTCGGTCGACCTGCCCGCAGCCGTCACCGCCCAGCTGCCCGGCATCGAAGTAGAGGTGGTTGGTGGCTGCACCCGCCACGACCAAGCGTATTTCAGCCACCGGCGGGACGGCACCAAGCTCCGCCAGGTGAGCCTCGTGTGGATGCCGTGAGCTATGAGTCCGTGATGCAGCGGGCCCGGCGGGCCACGGAACGTGCCGGCCGCGACCCGGCCGACCTCACCGTGGTGGCCGTTTCCAAGGGCCAGCCGGCCGAGGCCGTGGCCAGGGTCTACGAGAGCGGACACCGGGATTTCGGCGAGAACCGGGCCCTGGAGCTGGCCGCCAAAGCGGCGGAACTCCCTTCCGACATCCGCTGGCACTTCGTCGGCTCGCTGCAGACGAACAAGGTCCGGTCGGTGCGCCCAGTCGCCACGCTGCTCCAGTCGATGGACCGTGCGTCGCTCGCCCGGGCGTGGGTCAAGGGCATGGGTCTGCCGCCACCGGCCCTCATCCAGGTCGACCTCGCCGGGGAGCCGCAGAAGGGCGGGGCGGCCGAGTCCGGAGTCCCGGAACTCGTCGACCTGTGCGCCGGTCTCGGCATCGAGGTGCGCGGCCTGATGGCCATTCCGCCCCTTGCCGAAGACCCCGACGCCTCGAGGCCATGGTTCCGGCGGCTGCGGAGGCTCGCCGAATCGATGCGGGACGACTACCCGCAGATGATCGAGATCTCAATGGGGATGACCGACGACTTCGAGGTCGCGATCTCCGAAGGTGCAACCATGATCCGCGTGGGACGGGCTATCTTTGGGCCGCGCCAATGACCGGAGCAGCCTGATGTCTTCACTCTTTTCGAAAGCACTCGTGTACCTGGGCCTCGTCGACGAAGACCAGGCCGATGACGGTGGTCGAGTCGACCAGTATCAGGTCGCACCCGAGCCGGCTCCGCCCCCCGAGCCCCAGGGCCGCCGTGTCGAGCCGCCGCCCACCGCTCGCACCGCCATCCGGCCCCAGTCCTGGTCCGAGCCCGAGGTGATGGGCGTGCGGCCGGTCGAAATCCAGTCCGACATCCTCGTGGTCGAGGAGTTCGCCGACGCCCGCTTGCTCGCCGACCGGGTTCGTGACCGCGTCCCGGTGGTGCTCGACATGCGTCACATCGACTCCGAAACCGTGCGCCGCGTCGTCGACTTCTCCTCGGGTCTGATCTACGCACTAGACGGCTCGATGCGGAAGGTGGGCGAGGGCCTGATCGTCGTCCTCCCCTCACGGGTGACCCTGAGCCGGGACGAGAAGCGGCGCCTCTCCGCACTTGGCGCCTACGAACTCGACGACCTCGACTGAGCCGGGCTGTTGTCCGACATCCTTGGCCTCGCCCTCGACCTCTACTTCTACGCCATATTCGCGTGGGTGATCCTGTCGTGGATCCCGGTGTCGCCCGGGCATCCGCTGGTCCGGTTCCAGTACGCCCTGGGTCGCATCATCGAGCCGCTGCTGCGTCCCATCCGGAAGGTGGTGCCTCCCCTTCGCATCGGGGCCGGTGCCATCGACCTCTCCCCATTGATCCTCCTGTTCGCGGTCCGCATCGTCCGCCGCTTCG
>CAZGWX010000128.1:0-9881 GCA_964529515.1 uncultured Acidimicrobiaceae bacterium | reverse complement strand
CGCGGGCGGCGTCTTCCATCTCCACGCGAAGGAGGGTCCGGGTCTCCGGATCCATGGTGGTCTCCCGGAGCTCGGTGGCGTTCATCTCGCCGAGACCCTTGAACCTGGTGGGCTTCGCCTTCGGGTGCTGCTTCTGGAACTCCACCAGGGCAGCTTCATCCTTCAGGTAGTGGACGGTGGAGCCCACCTTCACCCGGTAGAGGGGCGGCTGCGCGATGTACACGTAGCCGGCCTCGACCAGGGGGCGCATGTGACGGAACAGCAGCGTGAGCAACAGGGTCCGAATGTGAGCACCGTCGACATCGGCGTCGGCGAGGAGGATGATCTTGTGGTACCGGGCCTTGGCCAGGTCGAAGTCGTCTCCGATCCCGGTGCCCATGGCGGTGATGATGTCCTGGACCTCGGTGTTCTGGAGCGCCTTGGCCAGGCGAGCCTTCTCGACGTTGAGGATCTTGCCCCGGATGGGGAGGATCGCCTGGGTGGCCGAGTCGCGGGCAGCCTTGGCCGGCCCGGCGGCGGACTTGCCCTCGACGATGAACAGCTCGGACTCGCCCGGGTCGCGGCTGGAGCAGTCGGCGAGCTTGTCAGGCAGCCCGCCCGACTCCAGACCCGACTTGCGGCGGGTCAGTTCGCGTGCCTTGCGCGCAGCCTCGCGCGCCTTGGCGGCGCTGACGCTCTTCTCGATGATGCGGCGGGCCTCGGGCGAGTACTTCTCCAGCCACTCGGGCAGGCGGCGGTTGAGCGCCTTTTCCACGAAGGATCGGATCTCGGTGTTGCCGAGCTTCGTCTTGGTCTGACCTTCGAACTGCGGCTCCTTGACCCGGACCGACACGACGGCCGTGAGGCCCTCGCGCACGTCCTCTCCGGTCAGGTTTTCGTCCTTCTCCTTGAGCAGGTTCTTGGAGCGGGCGAAGTCGTTGATCGCCTTGGTCAGGGCCTTGCGGAAGCCCTCCTCGTGGGTGCCGCCCTCGTGCGTGTTGATGTTGTTGGCGAATGAGAGGATGCTCTCGTTGTACGAGGTGGTCCATTGCATGGCCACGTCGATTTCGGCTTCGTCGGAGATCTCGGTGATGTCGACGATGTGGGCGTGCAGCGGATCGCGCTTGGCATTGAGGTGGTTGACGAAGTCGACCAGTCCGCCCTTGTAGTAGAAGACCTCCTGGACCAAGGGGGCTTCCCGCTCGTCGGTGAGGGTGATCTCCAGGCCCCGGTTGAGGAAGGCGGTCTCGCGGAGGCGCGCGGAGATGATCTCGTATTCGAACTCCTGAGTGTCGGTGAAGATCTCGGGGTCTGGCCAGAACCGGATCGTGGTCCCGGTCTTCTTCGCGTCCCGGCCCTTCTTCGGCTCCTTGGTCTTCGGCTTTCCGCGTTCGAACTCCTGGTTCCAGATCGCGCCGTCGCGGCGGATCTCGGCCTCGAGACGCGTGGATAGAGCGTTGACGACCGAGACACCGACTCCGTGGAGGCCACCGGACACCGTGTAGGCGCCCTGTTCGAACTTGCCGCCTGCGTGCAGGGTGGTGAGGACCGTGGTGAGAGCCGACTGCTTCGTCTTCTCGTGACGGCTTACGGGGATGCCTCGGCCGTTGTCGACGACCTCGACGCCGCCGTCGGCGAGAAGGGTGACCTGGATCTTGTCGGCAACGCCGGCCATCGCCTCGTCGACTGAGTTGTCGACGACTTCCCAGACCAGGTGATGAAGCCCGCGCGGGCCGGTCGAGCCGATGTACATGCCGGGTCGACGACGCACGGCCTCCAGACCCTCGAGGACGGTGATGTCACTCGCCTGATACGAATCGCGTGTGGTGGTCAACGTGTTCCTCGACGCCCCTGCGGGGTGATTTTGGGGGTCGACGGGCACGGCAGCGCCCGCAGTTGTGCGGTGAGTTTCACGAATGTCATTTTACCTGTTCACACCCTCAAACTGAACTCAGACGGACACTTTCAGCGACGTGGCGGAACCACCTCGACCTCCGTGATGGCGCTGGGCCCGAACCGCTCGGAGAGTGAGGCGAGCAGTGCGGAAATGCCGTAGCGAAGGAACGCCACCTGGGAGGCCTTGGCCGCCTCGACCACCAACGTCCGACCCCGTACCACGACCGGCCGAGAGTTCCCGCGCCAGGGCGACCCGGCGAGCTGGTCCCATTCGGACATGACCGCCGACATGACCCTCGGGTCGGGCAGGCCAAGCCGGCCGAACATCTTCTCGAGGCCCTCGGCGAGCGGCTCGAAATCACTCGTCACTCCACCCTCCCCCCACCGACCGCCCAGGACCGGCCCTCGACCGGCAAGTCCTCGGGCCGGGCCGAGGTGATCAACGTCTGCGTGTCGCCAGGGAGGGCCCGCGCCAGGGCCGCGGAACGATCCGGATCGAGCTCCGAAAAGACGTCGTCCAGCAACAGCACCGGGTTCTCCCCTATCAGCTCGGCAACGGCTCGGTGGGCCGCGAGTTTCACGGCCAGGGCCATGGTGCGCTGCTCCCCCTGGCTGGCGCGCGTGCGGGCATCGCCGCCGTCGAGGGCAAAACCGGGCTCGTCGCGGTGGGGACCGACCGTGGTCACCCTTCTTTCGTAGTCCGCTCGACGCGCTCCTTCAAGAGAGTCGCCAAGCCGAGCCGCGTAATCGCCGGCGGTCATGGTCTCGAAGGCGGCGGGTCCCCAGGACGGTCGGTACGTGAGGCTGGCCTTGGAGTCGCTCCCCGCTACGGAGGCATAGGCCTCGACCAACATCGGCTCCAGGAGATCGATGGTACGGGCCCGTCTGGAGAGAACTTTGCCCCCCGCCTGGGCCAGCCGTGAGTCCCACACGCCAAGGGTGACGGGATCGGTCTGGCCGCTTCGCAGGAAGGCGTTGCGCTGGCGCAGGGCCCGCTCGTACTCCCGCTGGTCGGCGTGTGCCGAGGGCCACAACTGGACGGCCAGGTCGTCGAGCAGGTCGCGACGTTCCAACGGACCGCGCTTGACCACATCGAGGTCTTCGGGAAGGAAAGACACGACGCGGATCACACCGAGGAGGTCGGTGGTCCGCCCGAGGCGAGACTTGTCCACCTGCACCCGCCGCTGGCTCGACCGGGGGATCTCCAACTCCACCGTGCGATCACGCTCGACCGACACGACTCCCGCCCTGACCACGGCCGACGCGGCACCTTCGGAGATCAGGTCCTGGTCCGGTGTTCCGCGAAAGGAACGGAGGGTGGACAGGTAGGAGACAGCCTCCAAGAGGTTCGTCTTCCCGGCGCCGTTGGCCCCGACGAGCAGATTGACCCCGGGTTCGGGCTCCCACTCGAGGCCGGCGTATGAGCGGTAGCCGGCGAGCGAGAGCCAGCCGATCCTCACACCCGTACGGGCATGAGGAGGTAGAGAAACTCCTGGTCGTCTCCGTTGTCGATGATGCTGGCCTTGAACCCGTCGATCACCCGGATGCGCACCTTGTCTCCGGTCAGGGCCATGACCCCGTCCTGAAGGTACCGGGGGTTGAAGGCGATTGTGACCTCCTCCTCGGCGCCCTGGAACTCTCCGGCGAGGTGCTCGGTCTCCCCGCCGACATCTTGCCGGCTAACGGCCACCTCGACGCCGCCCTCGCTCATCTTGAGGCGGACCGGGATGTGGTCTTCGGCGACGAGGGTGACACGACCCAGGGCCTCGAGGAGGGCATCGCGGTCGATGACCACTTGGCTCGGATAGCTGTCAGGCAACAGCGATTGATACTTGGGGAAGTTGCCGTCGATGAGACGCAAGCGAATCTGGCCCTTCGCCGACGAGAAAACTGCCTCCCGGTCGCGCATCTGGGCGGTGACCTTGGCAGCTCCGATTGCCCTTGGGAGCTCGCGCAGACCCCGAGCCGGGACCAGCCCGCTGCCCTCCAGAGTCACGCCAGGCATCTCACGCTTGGAGAGCCGGTACGAGTCGGTGGCCACCATCCGCAGCCCACTCTCGGAAGGTTCGAAAAGGACGCCGGTGAGGATGGGACGGGCGCCGTCGCCCGAAGCGGCGATCGTGACCTGGCCGATCGCCTCGGCGAACATCTCGCCGTCGATCTCGGTCCCGTCGGCAACCACGTCCTGTTGGGCCGGGAAGTCGTCGATGTTCAGAGGTCGCAGCGAGAAGCGTGGCCCGTTGCCCTGTATCTCCACCTCCGTCCCGGTCGCCCCCAGCGTCACCATCCCGGCCGGCATCTTCCGGACGGCCTCCGAGAGCAGGCGGCCCGGGATCACTGCCCGGCCCTCCTCGAGGACCTCGACTTCGGCCTCGGTGCGGATGGTGACATCGAGATCAGTGCCGGTGACGCGCAGCGTGCTGCCGGCCACCTCGCAGAGAAGGCCCTGGAGAACGGGCAAGGCGGTGCGGGCGCCGACGGCCCGGTTGGCCCGGGCGAGAACGTCGGCGAGGTCGTCTCGCTGGGCTCGGATTCTCACAGGTGGTTGTCCCTTCTTCTTCTGTTGTTTTTCTTCATTTCAGATTATTAGTCGTAGTAGGGGCTGGGGAAATGTGGACGCCGGGGTTTAGAGCCAGCTGTCAGCGGGGTTTTCGGCTGGGGAGACCGGTGTGTACAAGTCGGGGTCCCTGTGCGGTCCGCGTTGGACAACTTTTCACTCTGTGGAAAGCCCGCCACCTTTCCTCAGGTCCTGTGTCAATTGATTGACACGATCGAACACCGCCCGGTCGGACCTCAGGATGCGCTTCACCTTCTCCACGGAGTGGAGGACGGTGGTGTGGTCCCGGTTGAACTTCTCCCCGATCTTGGGCAGGGAGAGGTCGGTCAGTTCTCGGCACAGGTACATGGCCACCTGGCGAGCGAGAACGAGGGGCTGGCGCCGGCTGGATGAGAGCAGGTCCTCCGGAACGAACCCGTAGGCGTGGGCGGTCGTGCGGATGATGAGCTCGGGGCTGAGAGGGACCGGTTCATCACTTGGCATCATGTCCTGGAGGACGCGCACTGCGGTTTCGAGGTCGATGTCGCGGCGATTGAGGGCCGACCAGGCCGTCACCCGGGTCAGTGCGCCCTCCAGCTCACGGATGTTGTCGGACACCAGGCTGGCGATGTACTCGAGCACATCCACCGGCACAGGACGGGGAGCGAACTCGGCGTTGCGCCGAAGGATGGCGATCCGGGTCTCAATGTCGGGCGGCTGGATGTCGGTCAGCAACCCCCACTCGAACCGGCTGCGGAGCCGGTCTTCGAGCGACGACAAGTTGCGGGGATGGCGGTCGGAGCTGATCACCATCTGCTTGCCGGCCATGTAGAGCGAGTTGAAGGTGTGGAAGAACTCCTCGAGGGTCTCCTCCTTGCCTTCGAAGAACTGGACGTCGTCGAGCAGGAGGATGTCGACTCCGCGGTAGCGCTGCTTGAAGTCGTCCGGCCGCTTCCGGCGAATGCTGTCGATGAAGTCGTTGAGGAACTGTTCGGAGGTGACGTACCGGACCACCAGGTGCGGGTACATCTCGAGAGCCTGATGACCCACTGCGTTGAGGAGGTGGGTCTTGCCCAGGCCGGCACCGCCATATATGAACAGCGGGTTGTAGTGGGCTCCCGGTTGCTCGGCCACTGCCATGGCCGCAGCCCAGGCGAATCGGTTGGACTGGCCGACGACGAAGCTCTCGAACCGGTACCGGGGGATGAGGTTGGTGCCTTTGCCCTCCACGGCCGGGGTCGGGACGTGCAGCAGCTGTGGCGATGGCGCGGGAACGCTGGCCGGCTCGTCGTCAGAGCCGATGACTTCACCCACACGAAAGATCGGGGCGCTGTCGGTCTGGTACGCGGACCGGTAGGCAGCTGCGATCTGATCGCCATGCTTGTCACGCACCCAGCGGAGGTGGAACTCGCTCGGAGCCACCAGCACCAGATCACCCGTTTCGTAATCGGCTCCCAGCCTGGAGAGCCAGGTCTCCCAGTTGCTCTTGGAGACGCTGCTCCGAAGTGTCTCCCGGAAGGTGTCCCACCTGTCGTTCGTTCTGGCCGCCGTCTGCGTCAAAGCGTCTCTCCTCCTTTGTCCGGGGTTGTCCACAGAGAGTTCCACACCTGTGGAAACACAGCGCGACCCACCCAGGGGCTCCTTCAGTTGCCGGGAGTCGTTCTTCGCCGCTTCACGCGGCAAGGGAAGTGGCGGTCGCTCCCGTTGTTACGAGTCTGGCGAGTATTGGACCCGGCGCCACGGTCGTCAAGATCGCGAGAATCGCGGTTGTGGAATACCGTCCGGCTGTGTGTCCACAGGCGAAGGGGCAGGTGGGCAGAGGTTTTTCCAGTTCGTGGCTGGGGGTGTGCGGGCCTGGTTTCGGCCCCGAGCACTCTTGGCGAGTTTTCGCGGACCTCCGCTTTTCTTCGCGACCTCACCGGCTGGGCGGCGCCGCGGTGCCTCCTGGCAACCCCGTTGGCTTTGACATAGTTTCGGAGCTATCCGTAACCTGCGGTGTTCCCTTTCCCCGGACACTCTTTTCTCATGAAGCGGACCTACCAACCCAAAGTGCGGCGTCGCAAGCGACGCCACGGATTCCGGCACCGAATGCGGACGCGCGCCGGCCGCGCCACATTGAAGGCACGGCGTGACAAGGGCCGGAAGCGACTCGCGGCCTGAGCACGAATCGCTCCGAAGGCCCGCCGATTTTCGTAGAGTCCTGGGCTCAGGAAAGAGGCAACGGAGCGGTGGCATCGTGCTGGCCAGCGCGCCGGGTGTCCCCGGACCGCCGCGGGTCGGGCTCGTCGTTCCCCGTTCGGTCGGCTCGGCCGTCGTCCGGAACCGGGTCAAGCGCCGACTCCGGCACGCCGTAGTGGGCAAGGGACTCAAGCCAGGAGTGGACTACGTGATCATCGCCAATCCCCAAATCACTAGGGTCGGCTTCGCCGACATCGAGTCCTGGCTGACCCACGCACTGGAGAAGACGTGATCCGAGCTCTCACGCGTCTCCCCCGCCAGGCCGTCACCGGCCTGATCAAGATTTACCAAAAACTGGTAAGCCCCGCCATGGGGCCCAACTGCCGTTTCCAACCGACCTGCTCGGCATACGCCCTCGAGGCGGTGCAGACCCACGGGGTGTTCCGGGGCGGGTGGCTGGCGGCCAAGCGGATCGGGAAGTGCCATCCTCTCCACCCCGGTGGGTACGACCCGGTCCCCGACGTCAGGAGTAGGGCCTGATGGGCCAGATCTTCGATTCCCTCAAAGAGGGCCTGGGCTTCGTCCTGGTCTTCTTCCACGACCTGTTCGCCGGCCTCGGGCCGGGTGGGGCAGCCGGCATGGCCATCATCTGTCTCACCATTGTCATCAACCTGCTGGTCTTCCCGTTGACGCTGAAGCAGACCCGGGCCACACGGGCGTTCCAGGAGATTCAGCCCAAGATCAAGAAGATCCAGGCCGAATTCAAAGAGGACCCCCAGGAGATGCAGCGTCGTCTCATGGAGGTGCAGCGTGAGGCCGGGGCAACGCCCGGTGGGTGTCTACTCCCCATGCTGGTCCAGATGCCGATCTGGTTCGCCCTCTTCTCACTGCTCCGGGCTCCGTTGGACTACATCGACAACAATGCGGGCTTCGCCCGGGCGATGGCCAATCCCGACGCCACCTTCCTCGGCATGCATCTCACCGAGTCTCCAGCGATGGCGTGGGGAGCAACGGCCGCCAGTGGCCTCCTCTACGCACTCCCCTATCTCCTCATCATCGCCTTCATGGTGGCTACGCAATACGTGCAGCAGTGGCACGCCACCTACGGGCAGGTGCGGCCCAATCAGCAGGGAGCGGCGGCCCAACAGGCCATCACCAAGATCCTCCCGCTCTTCATCGGATTCATCTCTTGGAACTTTCCCGCCGGCCTCGTCATCTACTGGACCACCGCCAACCTGTTCCGCCTGGGTCAGCAGGCCATGATCTTCAAGATCGACGGCCGACCCACGGTCCACAAGGAAGAGGAAGCTCCGGCCAAGGAGTCAAAGGACGAAGGGGCGAGGAAACCACAACAGGGCGCCGCCGATCGGCGTCGTCGCAGAAGGAGGAGCTGACGTGGAAAACGTCGAGATCGAGGTCAGGGCCCGCACGGTTGACCTGGCCGTCGAAGCTGCCATGCAGGAACTGGGTATCACCGATCGTGACCGTCTCGAGATCAAGGTGATCACCGAGCCCACCAAGGGCTTTCTGGGCATGGGTGGACAGGACGCCGTGGTCCAAATTCGTCCCCGACCGGCCTCACGAGACCGAAAGAGACGCCGTGGCCGTAAGGGAAACGGTGCCAACGAGCAGAATCGGTCGCAAGGTCGACACGAATCGGGTAAGAATGAGGGTCGCAGCGGTGGTCAACGTAAGCCACGAACTGACAACCGCTCACCGCGATCCGCAGAGAGAGAGAAGAGCGTGCCCGACGATCGACCAGTGCTCGACATTGAAGAGCAGGCACGAATCGCCCGCGAGTTCCTAGAGGGATTGGTGGAGGCATACGGTCTGGAAGGGGCGGTGACGACCCGGGTCGAGGACGACGAGATCATCGTCGCCGATGTCTCCGGTGAGCAGACCGAGGCCCTGGTCGGAGTGCGGGGCAGTGTTCGGGCCGCCATTCACGAGATCACCCGGACCGTGTTGCAACGTCACGGTCAGGATTCGGCCCGTCTCCGCCTCGACATCGCCGGTTATGCGGAGCGTCGTCGTCAGGCACTGACCATTTACGCTGAACAGCTCATCGAACAACTCGGCACCGAAGGTGGCGAGATCATGCTGGAGCCGATGAGTCCCGCAGACCGCAAGGTGATCCACGACGTAGCCTCCGCCCATGAGGGGGTCACTTCGTACTCCGAGGGAGAACCACCACGCCGCTATGTCGTCCTGTCCAAGGTGGACACCGGCGAAGAGGAGTGATCCGTTCCACGTGAAACACGGCCCTGGGGAAGGGTGGCCGAGAGCCTCGGCCGACCTTTGACCAGGGCCCAGTTTCATCAGTTGGAGCTCTTGGGGGACTGGCTGGTCAACGAGGCCGCCGCTGCCGGTGGCATTGGCCCCGGTGAGACCCACCGTATCGACCAGCGGCATCTGGCCGACTCGCTGCTCTACTCCCGATTCCTGGATGACGCCACCGTTGTGTGGGATCTGGGAACCGGGGTGGGTCTCCCCGGCGTCCCGCTCGCCGTCCTCTTTCCCGAGACGGAGTTCGTGCTCGTCGACCGAGCGGGACGACGAGTCGACCTCGCCAAACGGGCGGTCCGCATCCTCGACCTGGAAAATGTCACCGTTCGCCAGGAGGAAATCGAACGGTTGCCTGGTCCGCTCCCGGCGATCGTCGCCCGGGCGTCACTCCCTCCACAGCGGCTGGAACCGCAGGTGAGGAGGCTGCTGGCGCCTGGTGGTGTGGCCGTGGTGGGCGGTTCCTGGGTTGACCGCCCGGAGCACGACGGCTGGTCCACCGAAGAAGGTGCGCAAGGATCGCTTGACCGGCCCGTCTGGTTTCTTATCATGCGCCAACAATGAGCGGCAGCACAGTCATAGCCCTTGCCAACCAGAAGGGTGGCGTAGGCAAGTCCACGACCGCCATCAATCTCGCCGCTTCACTGGCCATCCACGGGCGACGGGTCCTTCTGATCGATCTCGACCCCCAAGGGAATGCCAGCAGCGGGCTCGGTATCGAACGGGGAGCCATCGACACATCGATCTACGACGTCCTCCTCAAAGAGGCCAGTCTCGAGGAGGCCGTGGAACCGACCTCGGTGCGCAACCTGTTCGTGGTGCCGGCCACTATCGATCTCGCCGGGGCCGAGATCGAACTGGTCTCGGTTCTTTCACGTGAAACACGGTTGAAGCACGCCATCGGCGACACGGACGGGGACTACGAGTTTGTATTCATCGATTGTCCGCCCTCACTGGGGTTGCTCACCGTCAACGCCCTTACTGCAGCGGACGAAGTGGTCATCCCCAT
>CAZGWX010000127.1:0-3320 GCA_964529515.1 uncultured Acidimicrobiaceae bacterium | reverse complement strand
CAGAGGCCTTCGAGGTCGACAGGGAATCGAAGCTGCGGCCCGAGCGGACCTCTCTCCGTCCCCAGGGCAACAAGCTCACGGTGGCCACCTACAACGTGTTGAACCTCGACCCCAATGACGCCGACGGTGACACCGACATCGCCGACGGCAGGTTCGATGCCGTGGCTGCCCACATCGTGTCCAATCTGGGCAGCAGTGACATCATCGCCCTCCAGGAGGTCCAGGACAACGATGGCAGCGTGGACAGCGACGTGACCGCCGCCGACGAGACCCTGCAAATGCTGGTCGATGCCATCGAGGCGATGGGTGGGCCGTCGTATGAGTTCATCGACAACCCGTTCATCGGCAACGACACCAGTGGAGGCCAGCCCGGGGCCAACATCCGGGTCGCCTACCTGTACAACCCGAAGCGGGTGACCCCGGTCGGCGCTCCCGACACCGTGGTGGACCCTGCCGACCAGCAGGTCAACGACGCCAACCCGTTCTGGGACACCCGGCTCCCCTTGGTGCAGACCTTCCGATTCAAGGGCAAGGACTTCACGGTGGTCAACAACCACTTCGCCTCGAAGTCGGGGAGCGCACCTCTCTACGGGACGGCGCAGAACTCGACGGAGCTCCAGGAAGACCCAACCGTCAACGGTGATGTCGATTGGCGCCGGGCCCAGGCCCAGGCGGTCCGCGCCTACATCGACTCCCATCTCGCCTTTGGTGAGAACGTGGTGGTGCTGGGTGACTTCAACGAGTTCGAGTTCATCTCACCGTTGGCCGAAGACCTCTCCGACGGTCTGGAGAACCTCACCCTGCGACTGAAGAAGCACGAGCGCTACAGCTACGTATTCGACGGGAACTCCCAGTCGCTCGATCACATCCTGGTCAGCGACAACATGTCACGGGCATCGAGCTTCGAAGCGGTGCACGTCAACGCCGAGTTCGCTGCCACGGCTGTCCGGGGCTCGGATCACGACCCCCTGGTGGTGTCGATCGACGCCGCCAAGGTCCGCTCCGGTCTCCCCGACCCGAAGAGGGGGGAGTACCGGCTGTTCGTCCTGCACAACAACGACGGGGAGTCCGACCTGCTCCCCGCCGACGACGGTGCAGGTTCGATCAGCCGGTTTGGAGAGCTGTTGCGTGACGAGAAGAAGGACCTGGAGAAGGGCCGCCGAGAAGGCGCCATCGCCCTGACCGCCGGTGACAACTTCCTGGCCAGCCCCGAGTTCACCGCCAGTCTCGACAAGGGTGTGCCCTTCTACGACTCGATCGCCCTCGACTACATCCCCTACGACCTATTCACCATCGGCAATCACGAGTTCGACTTCGGGCCGGAGACCCTGGCCGACTTCATCAACGGGATCCGCCATTGCGACCGGACCCCGTTCCTCTCCGCCAACCTGGTCTTCGACGCCGAGCCCAGCCTCGCCGAGCTGGTCGAGGAGGGCTGCATCGTCCCCTCGACTGTGCTGAGGGAGGACGGACGCCGTATCGGCGTGATCGGTCTGACCACACCGGAGCTGCGTGAGGTGTCCTCGCCGGGGAACGTCGAGATCCTCACCGACCTGGCAGCGATCGCCAACGCTGAAGCGGCGGAGATGACCGCACGCGGGATCGACATCATCATCGTGGCCAGTCATCTCCAGGACCTGGACAACGAGGTGGCCCTCGCCGCCGAGCTGTCCAACGTCGACGCCATAATCGGCGGTGGCGGGGGAGAGGCGCTACGGGCAGCCCGTACCGCGGTGACTGCCGACGGGGTGACGATCCCCATCGTCACCGTCCCCGGCGACTACTTCGACGTCGGCAAGCTGATGCTGGAGTTCGACGACGATGGCAATCTCACCGACTTCGCCTGGCGGCTGATGCCGGTGACCGGAGACCTGAAGCAGAACCGGTTCCTCCTGAACAAGGTGGAGAACCCGGTGTCCGCGTTCGTCGCCGACCAGGCTGCAGAGGTGGTGGCCAACAGTGATGTGGGTCTCAACGGGGTCCGTGACGACGTTCGATCCCGAGAGACGAATGTCGGCAACCTGTTGTCCGACTCGTTCGTGACGACGGCGCAGGCGAGAGCCGCCGAGTTCGGTGTCACCCTGTCGGGCCCGATCGTGGGCCTTCAGAACGGTGGCGGAATTCGCAACGACACCGTCATCGGCCCCGGTGCGATCACCCTCCTCGACACATTCGACATCGCCCCGTTCGCCAACTTCGTGGCAGTGGTGGTCGACGTCAGCCCCGAGGATCTGGTGGCGGCCGTCGAGCACGGTCTCTCCGGGTTGCCCGGGCCTGCCGGCTCGTTCGGGCAGTGGTCGGGGCTGGTGGTCGAATACGACCCGGCGGCCGCGGCGGGATCACGAGTGGTCGACTTGACCGTGAACGGGGTCCCGTACGTTGTGGGTGGTGTGCTCCAGACCGGTTTGGATCCGGTGGACCTGGCCACCATCGACTTCCTCGCACAGGGCAACGACGGCTACGACATGTTCGAGGCCTACGAATACACCCGTGTCGGGACCTCGTATCAGCAGTCGCTCCGTGACATCCTCGAAATCGCCGATCTCACGGTGACGTCGGTGGAATACCGGGAGCGGGCCGACGTGGCTTTCCGCACCCGGATCATTCCACTCGGCTAGCCGTTCGGCCGAGACATGGGCCCGGGCTCTTGACCTGGGCCCATGTCCGCCGACCGGACGCAACCTGGACATCTCCGGCCCCTGAGGTCATCGGAGATTGGTTGTTAGCCTCGATGCGATGAAGATTCCCCAGTCTGTGCGTGACCTGCTCGCCACCGGCCCGCTTGGTCATCTGACCACCCTCGACGAGGACGGCACTCCCCACATCACCCTGGTGTGGGCCGGGTTCGACGGCGACGACCTGGTCTTCGCCACTTTCCCCGACCAGCACAAGCTGGAGAGCATCCGCCGCGACCCTCGGGTGGTCGTCTCCTTCGCCGCCAAAGACCACGATGGTCCCGGCTTGCACCCCTACGCAGTCATCGAAGGAAACGGGACGGTGACGGAGGGCAACGCATTGCAGTGGATGGACCATCTCTCGCAGTTCTACATAGGCCCCGGATCCGAGTTTCCCATGCGGGATGCGCCCCCCGGCTTTGTCACCAGGGTGGCGGTGGAGCGGATCTACGGCGTCGGTCCCTGGGGTCACGCCTACTGAAGATTGGGACGAGGGGCCCAGGGGAGAGCGTTCGACCGTGCCGCTCCACGGACGAGAGTCGGAGTAGTCACCTGTCGTCGGAATCGAAGCGGCCGGAGATGAAGGCGATCATCACGAGCCCGAAGAAGGGCGCAGCGAAGACGGCCATCAGGGTGAGAAAGATA
>CAZGWX010000126.1:0-6548 GCA_964529515.1 uncultured Acidimicrobiaceae bacterium | reverse complement strand
GAGGTACGGAGTAGGGGCTGACGGGGGTCTAGTGTCCGGTCGGTGCCGCAGAGGTCAGTAGATCGTTGGCTCGTCCAGGCGGCCCGATCTCCTTTTCCGGGCGGGCGTGTGGTGTTTCTCGCCGTCCTCTTCGGGGTGGTCCTGTGCGTCATCGGCGGGGTCTTGGCCTGGCGCTCGTACAGCAACCGCGCCGAGCAGGCGGAAGATCGCATCCTGACCGCCGCCGGCGAGGCCGGTCGCGCTTCCGAGCAGTTCTTCTCCGACCGCATCGCGGTCCTCGAGGCCGTCACCCGGATGCCCGCATTTCAACGGGGCGACCCGGTCGAACTCGAATCGGTCCTCCGCTCGCTGGCGGGTGAGGATCTCGGCTTCGGCGGCGGCGTCGGCTGGGCCGACCGGGACGGTCAGCTCCAAATATCGACGCGTCTCTCCGACGACGAGTTGCCGGTCGACCTCTCCAACCGTGAGTACGCGGCGGTCGTGCTCGGCGAGGCCAGGCCGCAGGTCGGCTCGGTTCGCCAGGCCGACTCCGAAGGACGGGTCGTGATTCCGGTCGCGGTTCCCACCCACGGGGACGACGGCGAAGTGTCCGGGATGCTTGTCGCCGGGATCCTGGCCGACGACATGCTGAAGCAGAACCCGGCATTGGCCCCGCTCGGGATCGATGTCCGGGTGGTTGATCGGTCCGGGGAGATGATCCTCGACAACGGCGTCTCTGTGATGCTCGAACCGCCCGTGAACCATGAGCTGCTGAACCCGAGCGCTCCAGCCCTCACCACCGTCGGGGAGGGCCTGCGCGGCGATCCCAACCGAATCGTCGCCGTGGAGTTCGTCGACGCCGCTGGCTGGGCAGTGGTGGCAGAACAGAACCGGTCCAGTGCGCTCAGCGCCGCCCGGGGTCGTCTCATCTCAGAGCTCGCCGTACTTGCAGCCTTCACCTTGGTGACGCTCGGAGCCGCTCTCATGGCGGCCCAGCGCCTCGACGACTCGCATCGGGAGATGATCCGCGGTGCCCGCGATCTGGGGGCGCTGGAGGTGTTGAGCGAGAGCCTCGCCGCCGCCCCGGACACTCGGGCGGTCGCTGCCTCCGCGATGGAGGTCTTCGCCCAGGTGTTCGAGTCCGACGCAGTAGTGGTCGGCCTGGCCGACCTCGAACGCGGGGAGATGCGGGTGCACGTGGCGGGCGCCAACTCGTCGGTTGTCGAGTACTCGGTACCGCTCGACGCGCCTTCGGTGCTCAACGACGCATTCGCGGGGGAGCAGCCTCTCATCCTCGACTCGGCCGCCGTCGCCGCCGCTTACCCCGAGGCGGAGCCGCTGGCGGTGACCCACCGGTCCGGCGTCATGGCCGCCCGGTTTGTGGGCCGGGGGGCCAGCGGGGCTGTCGGCATCCACATGACCCGTGAGTTCCCGCCTCATCCCGCCGACGTGGAGCTGTTCGAAGGCATGGTGCCGATGCTCGGCGACTCGTTCGGCCGCGCCATCGCCGCCGAGAAGCAGCTCCATGCTTCCCGTGTCTTCCAGGAGGCACTGCTGCCGCAGGACTCGCTGGGCATCGCAGTGCCCTTGCAGCGTGCGGTTCGGTATCAGGCCGCTGTCGGCGATGTGGATGTCGGCGGCGACTGGTACGACCTGTGGATGATCGACGACCACCGGGTGGGGTTGGTGGTTGGGGACGTCGTCGGACGCGGGGTCGGCGCTGCGGCGGCCATGGGGCAGCTGCGTAGTGCGGTGCGCGCCGCGGTTGGCGCCGCGCCGGGACCGGCCGAGGCCCTCACCCACGTGGACGCCATGGTTCGCCAGATCACCGGCTCGCCCGGGGCCACCGTCATTCTCGGCATCCTCGACCTCCGCAGCGGCGGGGTGCGTCTCGTCAGCGCGGGTCACTTGCCGCCCCTTCTGGCTAGCTCAGAGGGGGTGCGGATCCTCGACGACATGCAGGGGACTCCGCTCGGGTTCTTCGCCACCGAAGAGCGGAGGAAGGGGATGACCGTGAAGCTGGGCCAGGAGGACACCCTCGTCTTCTACAGCGACGGTTTGGTGGAGCGTCGCGACGAGGGCATCGACGACGGCATCGCCAGGGCGGTGGCGGTGCTCGCCGAGCACCACGAGCGGCCGGTCGAGGCCCTTGCCGACACTCTCATCGAGCTGTTGGCCATTCCCGACAACCCGGACGACGTGGCGCTCGTCTGCATCCGCCCGGTTGCGGATCAGCCGCGTCACTTCACCGGAGTCGTGCCACTAGCGCAGTTCGACTCGCTCCATGAGGCCCTCTTGGGATGGCTCAAGCGGGAGGGCCACAACGTCGAGACGGCCGACCGCGTCGAGGAGGCGGTGACGGCACTGCGGCACAACGTCGACCCGGAGACTGCCGGGGAGGTGATGGTCGAAGTCGACCCGGTGGAGGCCGGCCTCGCAGTGGTGGTCGAGTATCGGAAGCGCCCCGCGTCGGCGGTGGCGGGTCTCGACCGGCGCATCTTGCGCGCGTGGGGCAGCGGCGAGATCACCCCGCGCGGGCCACGCATCCGCTTCCTGGTCGACTAACGGCGGCCCGGCATCTCGGTCTGGCGGTCGAGTCTGGCCGAGGCCAGGGAGCGGCGCAGGCGCACTGCTGCGAACAAACCGATGACGGCGATGCCGGCCCCGACTGCAATCGATGCGGCGAAGCCCCTCTGGACCGCCTCGGCTGCGCCGGCTGGGCCTGAACCATCGGCGGAGGTGATCAGCTCGCGCACCAGGGTGAGGTCGCCGAGCCGGAGGGTCACCACGAAAAGCAACACCGCACCGCCGATGGCGGACCCGAACGTGAACCCTTGGTTGCGTGCGAACAGGTGCGCCGAGACCACCCGGCCGATCTGGGCGGGTTGGGCAAAGGTTCGGAGCAGCGTGAGCGCGGCGTTGGTGGCCATGCCAACGCCCATGCCGGCCGTGAAGAACACCACGTATTTGAGGTAGATCGACACGTTGAGCGTCACTCCCAGCCAGGCAAGAGCCAGAGACGGGATTCCGAACATGAACCCGACGAACACGATCCACGACTCCGACGCCCGATCGGCCATGCGGCTGGAGGCGATGGCACCGGAGGTCCAACCGAGGGTGAGGGGGAGGACCGACCACGCGGTGAGCGCGGCCGAGCCCTCCAAACCTGCCCGCACATACAACGGGATGTAGGTGGACATCGCCATCGTGCCGGTGAGGAGGAGCGACGTGGACAGGGCCAGCCCGCGGAAGGGCTGGGGGGTGATGTGGTCGAGGCGAACTACCGGATTCTTCGCCTGGCGCGCATGACGGATGTAGGCGATGAGCGACGCCACGGCGACCGCGAGCCACGCGAGTGAGGTCATGTCGAGGGCGTCGACGGCGAGCAGGGTGGAGACCGTGATCGCCGTGAGGAGGAGGGTGCCGACGACGTCGAAGCGACCGGTCGATTCGCCTTGGGCGCTGGGCATCACCTTCCATCCGGCGATGAGGGCGAGGATGCCGAGGGGGAGGTTGATGTAGAAGATCCAGTGCCAGGAGAGGAACGTGAGGATGGCGGCGGCGACGGCGGGACCGGCCACCGCCATGACGCCCCAGACTGTGGCGTTGGCGGCGAACGCCCGGCTGACAAGGTGGCCCGGGTAGATGAGGGAGATCGCCGCGGTGCCCGTGGCGAGGATCAGCCCTCCTCCCATCCCCTGCAGGAGCCGCAGACCGACCATCACCTCCATGGACGGGGCGAAGGCGATGGCGAACCCGGTGGTGGCGAAGATCGTCACGGCGAGCCGGAACATCCGGGAAACGCCGATGGAGTCGATGAATGGACCTGCGACCACGGTGGCCAGCGATGAGGTGAGCAGGTATCCGGTGATCACCCACGGGAGCAGGGAGACATTCCCCAGATCGGCGGCGATGTCGGGGAGCGCCGCGGCCACCCCGAGTGACTCGAACGAGGCCAACGCGGCCGTGGAGAAGATGGCCAGGGAGGCGGGGAGGAGTTCTCGGGAGAGGACGGAGCGTGGTTGCATCGGCCGGTCAGGTTACGACTCTCCGGCCGTGCCACCGTCACCGCCCGGGGGCGGTCCGGGCGGTGCGGTTGGTGATCCCGGAGCGACGCTTGGCCGCCCCGGGGGGCCTCAAACTGTGCTGCGTTTCGACCAGCCCATGAAGGCGCCGACGACGAGGAGCACCAGTGCGATGATCAGGACCCAGCGGAGCGCTTCGACGAACAGGCCGACGCCTCCGAGGATCAGGGCCAGGATCAACAGGAGTGCGATCCACATGCTCATCCCTCTTTTCGTTGTGGGACTAAGACCTACCCCTGGAATATCGCCGAGAAACGGAAAGCTCAGACAACGAACGAAAACCCGGTGAGGTGGCCTTCCGAGGCCTGTTCGTCCCAATGGCGGTCCGCCAGCGATTCGATGGCCATCCGGCTCACTTCGCCGGGCCTGTCCGATAGCGACTCGAAGGTGACATCGACTCTTCCGTCCTCGGCGGCGAGAGAGACCACCACCGGTTCAGTGCCGGAGAGAAGGTCGGATGCCACATGCTCGGTGAGCACGAGGAGGTCGGCGAAACGGTCCACGCTGAGACCCGAACGGGCGGATCCCGACGCGACCAGATCGCGGGTCATGTCGGTCCAGTAGACGCGGGGTGTCAGGGTCAGCCGGAATCCGTTCACCGGGTCGATGATAGGATTTGCCTTCGATGGGCCTCCAGCTCGACGTCTCCTCAACCTCCAATGACCACCGTGTGCTCTCAGTGCGCGGTGAGGTCGACATCGCCACCGTGGGTGAGCTCGAGGACAAAATCGCCTCGCTCGGTGACCTCTCGGCCGGGCTCGTGCTCGACCTGACGGAGACCGAGTTCATGGACTCGAGCGGTCTCCGCCTCATCGTCTCCACCCATGAGCGTTTCGCTGCCGGGGGCGGGAATCTGCGGGTCGCGGTCGGTCCGGGCCCCATTTACCGGCTGCTGGACATCACCGGGCTGTTGGGACATCTCGACGTCCACGACACGGTGGAGGAAGCGGCCTCCGCTTGACCGGCGGGGAGCTGTCGATCCGCCTCGAGCCGACGGTTGCATCCGTCTCCATGTCGAGGATCTTCGTCACCACGGCCCTCTCTGTGGCCGGCGTCGACCCGGTCCATGTCTCCGACGCCCGCCTGATGGTGTCCGACTTGGCCACAGCGCTGGTTGGCGAGGGGGAGCCCGTGGAGATCCGAGCATCCTTCGACGCCGACACGGTGGTCGTAGAGGGCAACCTGCCGGGCCTCATGCCCGAGGCGGGGGCGCTTCTCCTGGGTGACGCCCTGCAGACCTCCGACAGTCTGTGGACTTTGACCCTCCGGACGCGATGACCCAGGCTCGGTCTTTCCCGCTCCGGCCGGGCACGGCTGCCCAGGTGAGGCAGTACCTCGCTGAGGTCGCTCGCCTCGACTCGATGCGGAGGGCCCAGGCCGCACTGCTGGTTTCCGAGCTTTTCGCCAATGCCATCGCCCACTCCAACGCGGACGAGGTCACAGTGTCCGTGGAGACGAAGGATTCGACGGAGCGGGTGTCGGTGAGCCATGTGGCTGCCCGGCCCCTCGGCAAGCCGGAGTTCGGCCTCGGATTCCGCATCCTCGAGTCTTTGTCTCAGGACTGGGGCACCGACTTCTCCGAAAACGGCCTGACCGTGTGGTTCGAGTTGCGGGCTCCGGGCTCGGTCACCTTGTCGCCTGAGGGGCTCGACGAGGAGGAGCTGCTGACGCGGGTCGGGGAGGACTCGAAGTACGCGGAGGAGCTGGTCAGGCGGCACGAGTCGCTGGCGACGACGATCGCACGGCGGTACCGGGGCAAGGGGGTGTCCGAGGAGGATCTGGAACAGGTCGCCCTCATCGCCTTGATGAAGGCGATCCACCGGTTCGAGCCGGGGAAGGGCGAGCTGCGCTCGTTTGCGGCTGTGACCATCTCCGGTGAGTTGAAGCGCCAGCTGCGGGACCGCGGCTGGTCGGTCCGCGTGCCCCGGGGGCTGCAGGAGCTGGCGATGGCGGTAGCCCGGACGACTCAGGAGCTTTCCCAGGAGTCGGGCAGGGCCCCCACCCTGGAGGAGATCGCTGAGGTTCTCGACGTGACCGAGGAGGAGGTAGCCGAGGCAATGAGTGTCGGCCAGGGCTACCGGGCTGCGTCGCTTGACGAGCCGGACTCATCCACCGGGACTCCGATGGCCGACCTGCTGGGTGCCCCCGACGAAGACCTGGGAGTGGTCCTCGACCGGGCGGGCCTGAGTGAGGCGATGCACTCGCTCCCCGAGCGTGACCGTCTCGTCGTCTACCTGAGGTTCTACGAAGACCTGACCCAGTCGGAGATCGCTGAGCGGATCGGGGTGTCCCAGATGCACGTATCGCGGATCCTCTCGCGTGCCCTCAGCGAGCTGGGCGACCTCCTCGACGGCTGACGCCGCTCCGGGGGAGGCCCCGAAGGCCAGCAGGGAGCGGCCCGCTTTCAGGATTTCTCACCCGCCTTGGCGGGGGAATGGCCCGTAAGGCCGAGGGGGCGCGGCCCACAGGGCCGCCAGGACGACG
>CAZGWX010000125.1:0-3040 GCA_964529515.1 uncultured Acidimicrobiaceae bacterium | reverse complement strand
GGTGACTTTGCCGGAGGGGACGCAGATGGTGATGCCGGGGGACAACACGGAGATGACTGTGGAGTTGATCAACCCGATCGCTATGGATGAGGGTTTGCGGTTCGCGATCCGTGAGGGTGGCCGCACTGTCGGCGCCGGCCGAGTTACGAGGATCACGAAATGACTCAGTCATTCCGTGATCAGTACTTGGTATTTGGTACTTGGTATTCGGACCGGACCGATCCAGGTACCAGATACCAGGTACCCGGTACCGCGAGCGAAGCGAGTTCAACTGATGGCTTCTGAGAAGCGACCGCCGTTGACGATGGCCTGCACCGAGTGCAAGCGGCGCAACTACATCACCACCAAGAGCAAGTCGAACACCCAGGAGCGGCTGGAGCTGAAGAAGTACTGTCGCTGGTGTCGACAGCACACGACTCACCGCGAGACCCGGTAGCGCCCGCGGCGCTACCGGGTCTCGCGTGACTCCGGCTGTCACAATGAGCCGGCGATGAGGTGGCTGATCACAATTACCGGACTCGGTGCGTTCGGTTTTGCCGCGTTCCGGCTCTGGTCGGCGGCAGCCCGACGCGGCTTGGTCTACGCGGGGGGTGACGCTCCAAAACGGGGCAACCTCATCGGCGGACTGGGCTTCGAGCAGGTTCTCGAGCCTGAATACGTCCATGTCTACGAGGAGCAGCACTCGTTGGAGGCGCGCACCGACCACGATGCGAGCGGGGACGAGAATGTCCGATCTTGAAGGCAGGACCTTCGGTCCCAAGCCTCTGGCAGTGACGGTCGACCGTGTCGCCGCCTACGTGGAGGCGACAGGCGACGACGCCAATCGATGGATCGATCACGCTCCGCCCGGATTCGCGTCCGCCGCCCTCTTCGTCGTCGCACCGGACCTGCTGGCCCTTCTCGCCGGTCGATCGGTGGTGCACGGCGAGCAGACATTCGACTGGCTGCGAGCGATCGGAGTTGGCTCTGCCGTCAGAGTGGTTGGCACGGTGACGCGGCATCGGGAGCGCGGGGGCGTCGTCTATGTCGGCTTCGACCTCACGGCCGATGACGATTCGGGGGCGGTCATGAAGGGGACTTCGCTCTTTCTCCTCTCGGGGGAGGAGTCGCCATTGGATGCCGCGCCGGTAGAGCGGGAGCCCGCCCATGACGACAGCGGCGAACCGCAGGCTGGAGAGCGCAGCGCATCGCGGGCTGGGCTCGTCCGGTATGCCGCCGCCACGGGCGATTGGAATCCGGTGCATTGGGACCATGACGCGGCTGTTGCCGCCGGGTTTCCTGGCGTCGTCGTGCACGGTCTGCTTCAGGCCGCATGGGCCTTGCAGGAGGCTTCGGCGCACCGTCCCGGACCGAGGCCGGCTAGCAGTGCGCGCTTCCGGTTCCGCGCTCCGCTCCCACCGGCACGCCCGGTCGAGGTGAGCAGCGAAACCGATGGGGAGGTGTTGTCGGTGACCGTTTCCGACACCGCCCGCGAGTACCTCGGTGCCAAGATCGAGCTCGCCGATGAGTAACCGCGGGGAGCCTGGGCCGGTCGAAGACGAAAGAGAAAGCGAGCTCATCGCCAGGGCGCAGAGTGGCGACCGCGCTGCCTTCGCCGCATTGGTCAGGGCTCACCAAGACGAGGTCTACACATTGGCGCGGCGTCTGGTCGGCGATCCACATCTTGCTGCCGATATTGCCCAGGAGACACTGGTCAGGGCCTGGCGAGCGTTGCCCAAGTTCCGGGGCGACGCCAAGTTGTCTACCTGGCTTCATCGCATCACGGTCAACACCGCATGGACCCTCCGGGATCGAGCCCGTCGCAACGCGGCGATCCCGTTGGATGATGTGGCCGAGGTTGCCGCCCTTCCGGGCCCGACTGATCCGGAGTTCGCGGGTGAGCTCGTCGAACTGCGCGGGCGGCTTCGCGTGGCATTGAACCGGCTGCCCGAGGGGCAGCGACAGGTGGTCGTCATGAAAGACGTCTACGGCTGGTCGCACCAAGAGATATCTGAAGCGATGGGGATCAGTGTCACGGCCGCGAAAGTGCGGCTACACCGGGCCAGGGCCAGGCTCGTCCGGGACCTCGAGGAGTCGGCATGAGACTCGTCTGCGAGGTGGCCGCCCCGTTCGTCGCCAACAGTGCCGTCGAGGACGGTCCGGTCGCCTGGCCTTTCCGCAACCACGTCGAGTCGTGTCTACGGTGCCAGGCCCGCCGTGCCGCGATGGCACGGACCGCGAAGCAACTCCGGGATCTGGCCTCCGAGAAGCACGAGGCACCCGCGGACCTGGAGTGGCGGGTGATGTCATCGCTCGAGGGCGACCTGGCGATCCCGCGTTCCTGGCGTCGTCCGGTGGCCGTGATGGCGACTTTGCTGTCGATGGCCGCCGCCATCATCATCTGGCGTCTGCGCCCCCGCGCCAGCGCCTAGGCTGAGTCCCATGGGTGATCCGGCTTGCTGGATGCACGAGGTCTGCTTGGACTGCGGGAGAATCTCCGAGGATCGAAGACCCGGTGATCCGTGTCCCAACTGCTCCGCTGAGGCTCCGGTCAAGGACCCGGCGATGCGGTTCGAGGCTGGTTCCTGACCGGGCAGGGGCATTTACGCAAAGCGGCCTTCCGCTCTTATACTTGCGTGTCCCGCGAACCCCCTAGGGGTGTAGCTCGAATTGGTAGAGCGCCGGTCTCCAAAACCGGAGGTTGGGGGTTCGAATCCCTCCGCCCCTGCCAAGTCCTCAGGAAGTCTTAGGTAAGAAGAGCATGAACAGAGAGATGCGTCGGCTCCAGGAGGCCGAGGAACGACGTCGCAAGAAGGCCGAAGAGTCGGGTCCCAGCCCGGCACAGAAGCGCGCTGCCGCCATGCAGGCCCGCGCCCAGGCGGGTGGCGAGCGGCGGAGCTTCTTCCGCAAGATCGCCGACTACCTGCACGAGGTGCGCGTCGAACTGCGCAAAGTCACCTGGCCCAACCGGGAGCAGATGATCGCTTTCACCACCGTCACGATGATCACGACCCTCGTTCTCACCGCCGTAGTGTTCGGCCTCGACATCGTCGCCAAGCAG
>CAZGWX010000124.1:0-8510 GCA_964529515.1 uncultured Acidimicrobiaceae bacterium | reverse complement strand
TCCTTCCAGTCCGGTGACCGACCGGTGGCGGGGAGAAGTGCGGACACTCGTCACGGGATGATTCCGACCAGGTCGTCGAACATGGCGATCAGGGATGGGGCGTAGGCGAGCAGAACCATCCCCGGGAGCATGAGGAGGGTGACCGGGATCATGAGGCGCGTGGGCAGCGACCGCGCCTTCGCCAGCCGGCGCGACCGTTCGTCGGCGAGATCGGTGTCGATCAGCCTGTGGACGGTGCCCGCCAGCGACGCCCCCGAGCGCTGGGCTCTGGCCAGTTGAGACATCACGCTGCGGAGTGAGTTGGGTGCCGCTGGAACGGCCGTGCTGAGTCCGGCGACGGCCGCGAGCCGGACCATGCGGTGGAGCTCGGCGTGGCCGGGCAGCCGTGCCGACGCCGCCTGGAGGGCCGCCAGGACCGAGCGCCCCGCCCGGATCTCGGAGAGCACGACGAGGAGCACGAGCCGGGTCGGAACTGCCCGCTTCCGGCGACGAGGTCTGCGGAGAATGATCGTCATGGCGGCCGCGGCGGCCAGAAGCACCGTCATCGGGCCCTCCACAGCACGAGGAGCGCGCCAGCGAGCCCGGCCGCAAACAGGACGGCTCCGGCGACGGCGACCCCCCGCTGACCGCCTGTGGCGAAGAGGGTGGCCAAGTCCCCCGTCGCCCAGCGCCAGCCCAGATAGGCGACCGGGGCGCCGACGAACACACCCGCCGCCGCGCGGCCGGGCGCGGCCGCCACGTTCACTTCCCGCCTGATCTCGTCGTGGGCAAGGGCCAGAGACGCCATCTCGTCGAAGAGGTCGGCTGACGGCGCACTCGCCCTCCCCGCGCCGGCCAGCGCGACGTTGAGCTCGGCCCCTACGCCAGGGAAGATCGCGGCGACACGCTCCCCGAGGTCGTCGAAGGCTGACGAG
Organism: uncultured Acidimicrobiaceae bacterium; assembly: GCA_964529515.1. Classification (GTDB taxonomy): domain Bacteria; phylum Actinomycetota; class Acidimicrobiia; order Spongiisociales; family ZC4RG35; genus ZC4RG35. The sequence continues at coordinate 7,596 of CAZGWX010000124.1, read as the reverse complement.
AGACAATGGTCGGCCAAGCCTGGCTCGCCTATGGCCAGCGCCGAGGCGGCGAGCGAGTGGCGAAGCGACGAGCCGGACCGCAGCTCGGCCGCAGCACCCTCGAGGAAACGGACCGCCCGGCCGTCGTCCTCGCGCCGCCCGCCCACCACGACACCAATGACCAGAAGACCCAGGCCCCATGGGAAGAACAGAGCCAGCCCGATGAGGCTCAAACGCACCGGGCTCAGCCCGGACACTGTGGCCACGGCGAAGAGGACCAAGTCCATCACAGGTCCTCGAGTTCGTCGCGGCCGGCAATGGTCCGCACCACACGACCCTCGGCCGTGCGATCGATCTGGACGACGAGGTCGACCGCGGCCCGCAACTGGCGGGTGATTGCCGGTTCCGAAGCGACTCCCGAGGACAGCGCCAGAGTCTGCAGCCGCCACATTGCCTCCATCGGCGAATTGGCATGAACCGTGGTCATCGATCCCCGATGGCCCGTGTTGAGGGCGGTGATCAGATCAAGCGCTTCCGCGCCTCTGACTTCGCCGACGATGATGCGATCGGGCCTCAGTCGGAGGGCGGATCGGACCAGCTGGCGGATGGTGATCTCGCCTGCGCCCTCGGCGTTTGCCGGCCGGGCCTCCAGGGGCACGACGTGGCCAGGGAGCGACAGCTCGGCGGCGTCCTCGATGGTGACGACCCGCTCGCTGTCCGGGATGTGGGCAGCCAGGAGGTTGAGCAGCGTCGTCTTTCCCGCGCCGGTGCCCCCGGACACCACCAGGGTCTGCCTCGCGTGCACCGCGGCCACCAGTCGGGCCGCATCTTCCGCTGAGAGTGTCCCGGCTGCCACCAGGTGATCGAGGTCGGTCACCCTCTGGCTGAAACGACGGACGGCGACCAGCGGCGAGTCGACCGACGCCGGCGGGAGCACCGCGTGGAGGCGGCTGCCGTCGGGGAGGCGCGCGTCCACCATCGGCATCGTACGGTCGATGCGAAGACCCAGTGGGGCGATGACCCGCTCCACCATGGCCACGATCGCGCCGGCGGACGGGAACGAGACCGCGGACCGCTCCAGCCCATGACCTCGATCAATCCAGACTTCGGCGGGCCCGTTGACCAGCACGTCGGTGACTTCGGGATCGGAGATCAGGGCCTGGATGGGGCCCATTCCGAACACACCGGCCACCACCGGCGCCACGGACTCGCCCGCCCGCCACGGCGACTCGCTTCCCAGGATGCGACGGGCTTCCGCCTCCACCGACCGCTCGTCCCAGGCGGCCTCCGACATGGCGATCGCCCGGCTCACCCGCTCGATCACTCCCACGGCAGCCTCCAGACCGGCTTCCAGGAGCGCAGCCAGCGTCCGGGCAACGGAGCGGATCTCGACAGAGCGCGGCGGACCGTGCCCGCACCAAGCGGTGGGAGCACCGGCCCCGGCCCCGGCGGCTCCGACCCGCCCCGCACCCTCTGCCACACGGACGGCCGCGGGTCGGTTGGCGCGAGAACGCCTGGCAGTAGCGGTGAGACCGGGACGACAGGACCGGGCCAGGCCTCTCCGCCGAGACGAACGACGACCGCGGGCCAGCCCGACGCCAAACGCATCACGAGGTCGTGACACTCGGCGACGCCGAGGCCCCCGGACGCCAGCACGGCGACGCCCTTCCGCTCGGGCGTGGTCTCGGACCGGCGCGGACCATCTACAGCGAGATCGGCGAGCGACCGGGTCGAGCCGCGGCCGAGGCGGTCGCCGAGATCGACGATCAGGGCGGTGCCGACACAGGCAGCCATGCCGATCGGCCCGAGAATCGACATCACCGGATCGTCGGCGGCGACCGCCAACACGAGGGCCCTCTCCCTCCCCATGCCCCGAACTTATGGGTTGGCCGCTCCAGGGGCAAGACCCTCGTGGCCAGGTAACTTCATCTCATGTCCACCGCGGCCTTCTTCGATCTGGACAAGACGATCATCGCCCGCTCCTCGACTCTCGCCTTCACCCGCCCGATGTTCCGGGCGGGCATGCTCGGGGGCACGACGCTGGCCAAAGCCGGCATTGCCCAGGCGTATTACCGGGCGTTCGGGGCTGCGGAGGGCCAGTTGGAGCGGGTGAAGGACGAGCTGGCGAACCTGATCCGCGGATGGGAGCGCCAAGAGGTTCTCGACCTCGTCGAGGAAACCGTCGACGAGGTGGTCACGCCGATGGTCTACGCGGAGGCACTGGCCGTTGTCGACAATCACCGGAAGTCGGGACACCGTGTCGTGGTCATCTCCGCCAGCCCCGAGGAGATCGTGCGGCCGCTGTGCCGGCACCTCGGCATCCAGGAGATCATCGCCACGAGGTCCGAGGTCGACGACGAGGGCCGCTACACCGGGAACATCGAGTTCTACGCCTACGGCGAGAACAAGGCTCGAGCGATGCGAGAGCTCTCGGAACAGGAGGGGATCGATCTGGACGCCAGCTTCGCCTATTCGGACTCAGCGACCGACCTGCCGATGCTGGAGGCAGTGGGCCACCCGGTGGTCGTGAACCCGGACGCGGCGCTGGCTCAGATCGCCACCGAGCGCGGCTGGGAGATCCGGCGTTTCGAGGCCGCAGTCACAGTGCGAGATCGGATCGCCGCCAAGGCCGTGCCCGGGGCAGCCGTCGCCACCGGGGTTGCTGCCATCCTCGCCTACTGGGCACTGAAGGGACGCAAGGGGCCGTCCTGACGGACGACGTTCCAGTCGACGCCGAGTGCCCCCACGGCCTCGATTAGGCCCGCGGCGTCGTAGGGGCCCTCACCGAGGCGCTCGAGGACGCTTCGGGACAGCGCGAACCCGATCGCCTGGCCCACCGTCTCGCGGTCGATTGGTCCGGTGACCAGATCGGCGTGCACCACCTTCATGGCGTCGGTCACGGGCGCCACCACCATTACCGCGAGACCCTCGGTTGACGGGACCTCTGCCGGGTTGCCTCCCGGGTCGAATCCGAGCATGTCCTCCGGGCGGGCTCGGAGCAGCCGGGGACGGATCATCCGGTCACGGTACCCTCGGCCCGTGTCCCGAGCCATGGTCGTGGTTGCAGCCGGATCCGGCTCGCGCTTCTCCGGAGACAAGACCCTCACTTCGGTTGACGGCCGCCCCCTCGTCTCCCTCACGGTCGCGCGGGTCCTTCCTCTGGTCGACGAAGTGGTCCTGGTGTGCCGGCCCGACCAGCGGGACGCCCTGGCTTACCTCGGGGTCACCCTGGCTGAAGGCGGCGCCACGCGCACCGACAGTGAGGCCGCCGGGCTGGCCGCGCTCTCGGCAGTTCACGACCTCATCGGAATCCACGACGGGGCGCGGCCCAACCTGTTCCCCGGGCTTGTCGAGCGCCTTTTCGGCGCGGCCTCGACCCATGGAGGGGCGGTGCCGGTCCTGGCGCCAAGCTCCCCGATCGTCGACTTGGACACGGGTCGGGTAGTCAGCTCGGCTCGCGCCGTGCAGACCCCACAGGTCTTCAGTGGTCCGGAACTCATCGCCGCCTACGAAGATCGGGGCGACGTGGACGGCCACGACACGGTGGACGTGGTCCAGAGCTTCGGGTCGTTGACGATCGCGGCGGTCCCGGGTGATCCGAGGAACATCAAGGTCACCTATCCGGCAGACCTGGACCGGGTGATCAGGTGAGGCGGCGCTCGTAGATCAGCTCGTCGAGGCTCGTCCCGCCCATGACCAGGGTCTGTCGTGTCTCGGTCGGCGTCCATCCACTGCGCTCGTAGAAGGCACGCGCGCGAGTGTTTCCTTGCAGCACCCAGAGCATCGCCCGATCGAACCCGCCGTGGGCGAGACGTTCTTCGGCCTCGCTGAGGAGCTCAGCTCCGAGGCCGCGTCCCCAGGAGGAGGGCCGGAGGTAGATGGCATACACCTCGCCCCATCCGTCGATGTCACGAGAGGGGCCGAGGCTGCAGAAGCCGTGGACCTCACCGTCGTCCGCAACGAGGACCGTCCGGCCCTCGGTGATCATCTCCGCGAATCGGGTCGTCCGGACCTCCGGGTCCAGCGTGTCGAAGAATGAGTCCGGAAGGAGGTGGCCGTAGGCGGCCCGCCAGGAGTCGACGTGAAGCGGCCCTAGAACTTCGGCGTCGGCGAGACGCGCCACACGGACGGTCACTCTTCCTCCGCCGCGCCCATTTCTCTTCCGGCGCGCTCCCGCCGGTCGTCACGCTCGCCGAGGACCCAAAATGCCAAAGCGGAGAGCGAGGCGGCTCCGAGGGCGACCGCCAGCCATCCCCAGCGGGTGGACTCCGGCTGTTCCGAGGGACCTTCGGGCTCGACCGTGTCCGGCGAGCCAGGGATGGTCAGGTCGGCGCCCATCGCGCTCAGCGTCGCCGGCTCCGATAGGTGGCCGGGGTCGCCGACCGCCTCGAAGACCACGAAGAAGTCCTTGCGGGGGAGCTCGGTGCGGATTCCGTAGGTCGATCCGCCCCTGGGGAGGAGCGACACCACCATGGGATCGTCGGTGCCGGTGGAGAAGTGGGCCACTACCGACTGCGCTGACACCAGCACCTCGACGCTCATGTCGACGATCATCGTCTCCGACTCCAGGCTCACCGTCGACGCGCTGGCCTCCCCAAACGACCCGCCCAAGGTGACCGCGGCGAGGATGGCGGCCAGAACTCTCACGAGGCCACCTGCAAGGCGCGTGCCAGGTCGGGGCGATCGGTGACGATGCCCGTGACGCCGAGGCCTACCAGGCGGCGCATCTCGGTGGGCTGATTGACCGTCCAGACGTAGACGGGCACACCTGCCTGCCTGGCGGAGTCCAGGAGCCGATCGTCCACCACCCGGACACCCATGTATTGCAGCGGCACGTGGAGGGCGTGAGTTGGTGGCCTCCGCCGCGGCGTGGCCAGCCATCGCCTCACGGCGCCCGCGCCAACGGACGTGCGAATCCGGCCACCCGACATCCGCCGAACGTCACGGAGCCAGCTCTCCCGGAACGACCCAACCACTGCGCGGTCGTACAAGTCGTGAGACGCGAAAAGCCCGAGGAGGCCGGGAATCACCGCCGGGGTCTTGACGTCGAGCACCAGTTCGAGGTCCGGAAACGACGTGACCAGCTCGGCGAGCGCCGGTACGCCCACCCCCTCGCCGCGATGGCTGTAACCGTCGGGCCCCCGGTGTCGGAATCCCGCGTCGAGACGGCTGACCCGGGCGAAGTCGAGATCGGCCACGCGGCCGGAGCCGTCCGTGGTGCGATCGACGGTGGCGTCATGGATGCAGACCACCACGCCGTCTGAGGTGACCCGCAAATCGGTCTCCACCTGTTGAGCGCCGGTGGCAACGGCCCCCGCAAACGCAGCCATGGTGTTTTCGGGCCAGAGATACCGGCTGCCGCGGTGCGCCACAACCACCGGCGCCGGTGAGGAAATCATGTGGAAAAGGTAGCGAAGGGACGCCCCTAGAAAGCAGTGAGGGGCCCCGTAAGGCCCCTCAGCTATCGACTCGACGTCGGGGTCAGTCCATAACCCGATCCTTGAGGCCCTTGGCCGCCTGGAAAGCGGCGTACTTGCGGGCGGGGATCTGGATGGTCGCGCCGGTCGCCGGGTTGCGACCTGAGCGAGCGGAACGCGACTTCGTGCTGAAGCTACCGAAGCCACTGATGTTGACCTTGCGGCCGGCATCGAGTTCTACGGCGATGATCCCCTCTCCGGGCTTGGTTGAGAAGATGATGTCGATGATCTCTGCTGCCTGAGCCTTGGAGATGTCGGCCTTCTTGGCCAGCCTCTCCGCCATCTCGGTCTTGTTCACAGCCCCTCCTTAGGGTCGGTGTCTAGCCGCGCTGATGCGACAATCGTGGTCGAACGATAGGGGAGAGCGAGGAAATCCCATGTGCAATGCGTCATTTACGATTCGCGGGCTGTGAGCGTCTCCTACCAACTCGAGGGCGACGTGGCCGTGATCACGCTCGATCGACCCGAGCGGTTCAACGCCATCGAGGCCACCATGTCCGACGGGCTGGTGTCGGCGATGGCCCGCGCCTCGGGAGAGGCGAGGGCTGTGGTCCTCACCGGATCGGGGAAGGCATTCTGTTCGGGCGCCGACCTCGCCGACCTGATTGCGGACTACGAGTCCACCGGCCCCGACCTCGGTGATCGGCTCGACCGGGTCTTCCATCCCATGGTGGAGGTCCTGGTGAACTCGCCCCTGCCCACGATCGCAGCAGTCAACGGTGTGGCCGCCGGAGCGGGCCTTGGCCTGGCCCTCGCCTGCGACCTGCGGGTTGCGGGTGCATCTGCCTCGTTCGTGTCGGCGTTCACCGGCATCGGCCTGGTCCCCGACTCGAGCACGACCTGGACGCTCCCGGCCCTGGTGGGGACGGGACGGGCCCTGGAGATGGTGCTCACGAACCGGCGTCTGACTCCAGACGAGGCGGTTGCATGGGGCCTGTGCTCGGAGTCGGTGCCCGACTCCGAGCTGCTGGCGCGATCTGTCGGCATGGCCGCCGGCCTTGCCGACCTGGTGCCCGAAGCGCTGGTCACCGCCCGGCGCCTGATCCGCCAGGCCCCCGGACTGTCACTCAACCAGGCGCTGGCGGCCGAGCGTGCAGAGCAGGACCGCCTGGGCAGGACCGCCGCGCATCTGGAGGGGGTCCGGGCATTCCTGGAAAAGAGAAAGCCCGAGTATCGAGGGCTGTGACTTGGTCCCCCGGCCGGAGGCCGGGGGAAGAAATCACCTGGTGACCACGTAGATCTCCAGAGACAGCTTGCCCTCGGCGCCACGGCCGAGAGCGACACCGATGCGCTCATTGAGCCACGCCAGGTCCTCGTTGCCGGTGTGGAAGGTGAGCAGTTCGTTGATCTCGGCCGACTGGTCCTCTTGCACGACCGACACTCCCGTCGCCCGATAACCCACGGACTCCCGCTTTTCTCCGATCACACCGTGGATGTCGAGATCCATGTTCCCGTCACCTCGCACGACCGCGAAATCGGTACCCGAGACCGCCCTCTCCCCCTCCCAGTGGGGGCCGGTCGCCGTCCCCTCGAAGGGAAAGTCGATGCGTGTGCCGGCCGGGCCACGTCCAACCATCCTTGGTCGCATCGTGCCTTCGATCGTGCAGAAGAGCTCCAGTTCGGCCACGGTCAAGACTCCTCGGTCGGGAGACCGAACCGTAGCCCGGCGTCGCTGAGGATGGCCCTCACCTCCTCGTCCAGGACCGGCGCAAAGTCCTGATACCAGAGGCCAACCGCCCGGAACCGGCGGGGCTGATAGGCGATGAGGAGGCGGTCTGCCTCCTCCTCCAAAATGGCCGGCGGGTCCGCCGGCCCCACCGGCACGCACACCCACACCGACGACGCTCCCATCTCCCGAAGCGCCCTCGCCGCGGCCAATGCCGTCGCGCCGGTGGCGAGGCCGTCGTCGACTACCAGCGCGGTCCGGCCGGCTGCCGAAACACGGGGACTCCCGGACGGGCGGAGGGCGGCCTGCGCGGCAAGCTGCGCCGTCTCGGCCGAAACCACTTCGGCAAAGGCGGCTTCGGGAACACCTGCCCTGGCGACCAGGGCATGGTCTCTATAGAGGACGCCTCCTTCGGCCACCGCCCCCATCGCCAGCTCGGGCTGGCCCGGAAGGCCGAGCTTGCGCACGGCGACG
>CAZGWX010000123.1:0-3349 GCA_964529515.1 uncultured Acidimicrobiaceae bacterium | reverse complement strand
CTCGACACAGATCCCGCAGTACATGCACAACGCGTAGTCGATGTCGAAGCGGTCGAGCTTGTTGCGAACCTTGATCCGGCCGCCCGGCTGGTCCGGCGGGATCTCCTCTTTGTGACCCTCGATGTAGATGCACCAGTCCGGGCAGTTCCGGGCGCAGAGCATGCACACGGTGCAAGCCTCCTGGTCGAGCGCGATGACACCGCGGGCCCGGGGCACGGGCGTCTCCTTCTCCACCGGGTAGTTGACGGTGGCGAGGTACTTCTTGGGTCTGAGGATCGTCCTCACCATCGTGTAGAGGAGGACCCACATGCCCTTGGCCAGGCCGACTCCGGGGAACGTCCTGCTGCTCACAGCACCACCTTGAAGATTCCGGTCAGGATGACGTTGGCAAGAGCGATGGGGATGAGCCACTTCCAGGCGAGGGACTGCAGCTGATCCTGGCGGACGCGGGGGAACGTCCAGCGGAACCAGATCATGGCGAAGACGAGGAGAAGGCTCTTGCCGACGACGATCACCGGACCGAGGTATTCGAGCGTGCTCTCGGGAATGCCGGGCAGATGCCATCCCCCGAGGAACAGGGTGACGGCGATCGCCGACATCGAGAACATGTTGGCGAACTCCGCCAGGAAGAAGAAGAGGAACCGGAACCCGGAGTACTCGGTGAGGTACCCCATGACCAGTTCGGACTCCGCGATGGGAAGGTCGAACGGGATCCGGGACAGCTCGGCGAGTGCCGCGATCATGAACACCGCGAAGCCGACGATCTGCAAGAGGACGAACGGATAGCCCGCGGTGATCTGTGCCTCAACGATGCCGCTCATGCTCATCGTCCCGGCCATGATCACGACCGCCAGTGCGGAGAAGACCAGGGGGAGCTCGTAGGCGATCAACTGACCGGCGGCCCGAAGGCCGCCGAGGAGGGAGTACTTGTTGGCCGACGACCAGCCCGCCATGAGCACCCCGATCGTGCTCAGCGAAGAGATGGCGAGGGCGTAGAAGATCCCCACCGAAAGGTCCCTGAAGATGAGGCTGGGACCGAAGGGGATCACCACGAACAGGGCGACGGTGCCCATCATCACGACGACCGGTGCGTACTTGAACACCGGGCGGTCGGCGTCTCGTGGGATCAGGTCTTCTTTCTGGAAGAACTTGACGCCGTCGGCGATCAGCTGGGCCCAGCCCCAGCGACCGCCGGCGAAATAGGGGCCGACCCGGGCCTGCATCTTGGCGGAGAGCTTCATCTCCGCGAAGCCGATCACCATGCCGATGAGGGGAATAAGCAGGGCGACCAGAGCCAGCTTGAGGACCAGCGCCACCCAGAAGTTGGCCATGAGGTCGGCGATCATCGGTCCACGTCCCCGAGCACGAAGTCGAGCGACCCCATGATGGCGATGATGTCGGGGACCATGGCGCCCTCGAGGATCCAGGGCAGGATGGAGAGGTTGGAGAAGCTCGCCGAGCGAATCTTGAGCCGGTACGGGCCGTTGGAGCCATCGCTCACCAGGTAGTAGCCCATCTCCCCCTTCGGATTCTCGGCTCGGACGTAGGTCTCGCCCTTGGGAACCTTGATCACCTTCGGCACCTTGGCCTGGATCGGGCCGGCGGGCACGTTGTCGATTGCCTGCTGGATGATCTTCGCCGACTCGCGGATCTCCTGCATGCGGACCCACCACCGGTCGTAGCAGTCGCCGTTCTCGGCGGTGATGACTTCCCAGTCGAGGTCGGAGTAGGGCAGGTAGTCCTCGGCCTTGCGCAGATCGAATGGCACACCGGACGCCCTCAGGTTCGGCCCCGACACCCCGAAGGCGGCGCCGACCTCGGGCGGGATGATCCCGATGCCCTTGGTGCGGACCAGGATGATCTCGTTCCCGGCGACGAGGGCATCGAGCTCTTCGCAGACCTCCAACACCCGGTCCATGGCGTCTCGGGTCTCGCGGTAGAAGCCGGCGGGCAGGTCTTGAGTCCATTTCCGGGTCATGGAGCCGGAGCCGTACGCCGGCTGGACCCCGCCGATGCGGTTGAAGTTGGGATGGAATCTTCCGCCGGTGACACTCTCCAGCAGGTCGAGAACCCTCTCCCTCTCGCGGAGAGCGAAGAAGAGCGGCGAGGCCGCCCCCAGCTCCAGTGGATACGACGCCATGAACACGAGGTGCGAGCAGATCCGCGCCATCTCGGTGAGGATCATGCGGATGTACTGGGCCCGGCCGGGGACCTCGAGCTCCATTAGCTTCTCGCACGCCACGATGAACGGGATCTCGTTGGCGTACCCCGACACCCAGTCGATGCGGTTGATGATCGTGGTGATCTGGGGGTAGGTCCGCACCTCCGAGAGCTTCTCGTAGCCCCTGTGCATGTAGCCGATGACCGGCTTGACGTCGAAGGCCCTCTCGCCGTCGACGCGGGCCACGAGTCGGAGCACGCCGTGAGTGGACGGGTGCTGAGGCCCGATATTCAGCGTCATGTCCTCGGTCTGCAGCTCGACCGAGACGGAGACTTCGCTCAGGTGACGGATGGTGTCCGAGTCGATGGTCATCAGGACTCCGGGTTCTCCGTGGTCGGCTCATCGGGAGCGTCCCGGCCCTGGCCCGGCATCGCTTCGACGTCGACGGAGCCCGGCCATGGCTTCACTTCCCGGCTGAGGAGGGGGAAGCTCTTGCGGAGGGGGTTGCCCGCAAACCCTTCCGGCAGGTACAGATGGGTCAGGTTGGGATGACCCGCGAAGTGGATCCCGAACATCTCGTGGGCCTCCCGCTCGTGCCAGTTGGCGCCGGCGTAGACGTTCACCAGGCTCGGGATGGAGGGCGACTCGGTGGGAAGGTCGGTGGAGAAAGTGATCCTCCTGCCCTCGGTGAGGTCGCCGACAGTGGTCAGCAGCTCGATGCGCTCCTCCACCTCTTCCGAGAGGGGGTAGCCACCTGCGACCTCGTTGGCCCATTCGATCGCCGACAGCCAAGAGAAGAACACGAGATCGAGGTCGTCCCGGGCCGTGGTGTGGACGTCCACCCAGCGGTCCGCCGGGACCTTGACCTTGATCGTGTCGAAGACGATCTCTGGGGTGCCGCTGACCGCAGCGGCGACGCTGTCGGCGTAGTCCTGGAGCGGGTGGATGACGGTCTCGACGCCGTCGCCGTTGTCAGACTGGTTCGAGGTCACGCCGGTTCCACTTCTCATGGATGTTCTCGTTGGTGATGAGCTTTTGCAGGAGGACGATCCCCTCGAGCAGTGCTTCGGGGCGGGGCGGGCAGCCCGGGACGTACACGTCCACTGGGATGAGCTGGTCGACGCCCTTCGTCACCGAGTAGGAGTCCCAGTAGGGGCCGCCGCAGTTGGCGCAGGAACCCATCGAGAT
>CAZGWX010000122.1:0-6069 GCA_964529515.1 uncultured Acidimicrobiaceae bacterium | reverse complement strand
CACTGGCGCTAATGGCAGCGGCGGGCTTCGACCGACTGATCGCAGAGACCGTTGGTGTGGGCCAGTCCGAGGTCGAGATCATGCACGTGGCAGACACGGTCGTGCTCGTCGTCTCGCCGGCGTGGGGTGACGAGATTCAGGCCGACAAAGCGGGGATCCTCGAGATCGCCGACATCGTGGCAGTGAACAAGTCGGACCGGCCGGGGGCTGATGATGTCCGGCGTTCTCTGTTGTCGGCCGCCGACGATCACGGGTTCGAAGTGGTAATGACCAGCGCCCTCACGGGTGACGGTGTCGACGCACTGGTTGCCCGTCTTTAGTGGTGCGCTAACGGCTGTCGCTGGCGGCCACCGACGACAGCTCGGCCTGGGCCGCGGCGAGGCGGGCGCCCTCGACCCGCGGCGGGCTGCAGGACACGTAGTCGAGGCCCACTGTGGCCAGGAATGCAATCGACGCCGGCTCGCCGCCGTGCTCACCGCAGACACCCAGCTGCAGCGTCGGATTGGCTTCTCGCCCCTCCCTTGACGCCAGCTCGATGAGCCGGCCCACGCCTTCCTGGTCGATCGTCTGGAAGGGATCCGCCTCGAGGATCCCCATCTCTATGTAGTCGCCAAGGAAGAGGCGCTCGGCATCGTCCCTGCTCAGCCCGTAGGTCATCTGGGTGAGATCGTTGGTCCCGAAGCTGAAAAAGTCTGCAGCCAAGGCAATGTCACCAGCGGTCAGGGCGGCCCGCGGCAACTCGATCATGGTCCCGATGGGGACGCGGAGGTCATGGCCGGATCGGGACGCGGCTTCGGCGATCTCTGCCTCGATGACAGTCCGCATCCGTCGGAGCTCCTCGGTGGTGCCGACAAGAGGCACCATGATCTCGAGCTCCGGGTTGCCGCCGGCGTCCAAGCGCCGACACAGGGCGTTGACCGCTGCTCGCGCTTGCATTCGGTAGAGGTCGGGGACCATGAGGCCGAGCCGGACGCCGCGAAGACCCAACATCGGGTTGGTTTCCTCCCAGTGCGCCACCTGCTCGGACATGGACCGGAGGTCATCGATCGCCCGGCCGGACCGGACCCGCCGAACGGCCTCCTGTTCCAATTCGAGGCGAGATGGGAGGAACTCGTGCAGCGGGGGATCGAGCAGCCGGACGACCACGGGGTAGCCGTCCATGGCCTCCAGGATCTCTTCGAAGTCGGCTACTTGGAGGACCTCGAGATCGCGAAGGGCGCGGTTCCGCTCGGCGGCGCTCGAGGCCAGGATGATCCGCTGCACCACCTTCAGCCGCTCACCCATGAACATGTGTTCGGTGCGGGCAAGGCCGATGCCCTCGGCTCCGCGGCGTCGGGCCTCGGCGGCGTCCTCGGCGGTGTCGGCGTTGGCGCGGACCGAGAGCTTCCGAACCTCGTCGGCCCAGCCCAGGAGGGTCGTCAGTTCTGGAAGCTCCTCCGGAGCCACCAGGTCGACGGCGCCGATGTAGACCGCTCCGCTCGTCCCGTCGATGGTGATGGTGTCCCCGAGGGAGATCTCTCTGCCGCCCACGGTCGCCACGTTCGCGGAGAGGTCGACACTCAACGCAGCGGCCCCGGTGACCGCCGGCTTTCCCATGCCGCGGGCGACGACCGCCGCATGCGAGGTCTTCCCGCCCTGGCTGGTGAGGATGCCCAATGCTGCTGCCATCCCGTGGATGTCGTCCGGGGTGGTCTCCGGCCGGACCAGGATCACGTCCTCTCCGGCCTTGGCCCGCTCGACCGCCTCGTCGGAGCTGAACACCACGGCGCCGACCGCGGCCCCCGGGGAGGCATCGACGCCTTTGGCGACGGGTGTGGTGCGCAAGGTCGGTGATATGCGGGGCCGGTGGAGCTGCTCGAGGGCCACGGGGTCGACCCGCATCAGCGCCTCTTTGTTGGTGATGGCCCCCTCGCCGGCCATGGCCACGGCAATGCGCACCGCGGCGGCCGGGGTCCGCTTTCCGACCCGGGACTGCAGGATGAAAAGTACGCCCTTTTCGATCGTGAACTCGATGTCCATCATGTCGCGGAAGTGATCTTCGAGCCGGTCCATGTGCTCGATCAGCTCGGCGTGGCAGGCCGGTTGAATCTCGGCGAGGTCGTCGAGGGTCATCGTGTTGCGCACGCCTGAGACCACGTCCTCGCCCTGGGCCTGGGGGAGGTAGTCGCCGTAGTGGGACCGTGCTCCCGTGGCCGGGTCACGGGTGAAGCAGACCCCCGTGCCCGAGTCGCTGCCCAGGTCGCCGAACACCATCATCTGTACGTTGGCCGCTGTCCCCAGGTCCTCGGGGATCCCATTGAGCCGCCGGTAGTCCACGGCTCGCTTGTTGCCCCACGACTTGAAGACCGCCTCGATGGCCCCGCGCAACTGGGCCCGGGCGTCGGCGGGGAGGAGGCCTGGTCGGTGCTCCTCGACGATTGCCTTGAATTCGAGGGTTGCCCGATGCAGATCCGCCTCAGTGAGGTCGGCGTCGCTCTTCACGCCCCGCCTTGCCCGCAGCTGGGCCAGCACCCCCTGGAACCGGTGCCCGTCGACGCCGAGGACTACGTCGCCGTACATCTGGGCGAATCGCCGGTAGGCGTCCCAGGCGAAGTGCGGGTCGCCGGACCACGCGGCCAGCTCCGAGACCAGGTCGTCGTTGACGCCGATGTTGAGGATGGTGTCCATCATTCCCGGCATCGAGAACTTGGCGCCCGAACGGACCGACAGCAGGAGCGGCACCGGTCCGGCGCCGAAGGTGCGGCCGCTGGCCTTTTCGAGCCGGTCGATGGCGGCGTCGACCTCGTCCCAGAGCCCGTCCGGGACCTTGCCGTCCGCCATGACCCGGCGGCAGGTCTCGGTGGTGATGATGAAACCCGGGGGGACCGGCATTCCCAGCGAAGTCATCTCCGCGAGGCCGGCTCCCTTGCCACCCAGCAGGTCCTTGTCCGATCCGTCCGCGTCCGAGAAGTCGTAGAGGAGAGACACGGCCGCAGGTTACCTGTGCACCGAGAAGAGATCTTCTGGCATGGGATTGCGCGCGCTCCGCGCGAATCGGATATTGTCGCCCGGCGGGCGGCGGGGAGGTCGCTTCCCGGAGCAATCCGGGACGACAAAGGAGAGGAACCAGGTGAGGACACCACCTAAGCGAAAGCTGATGGTTCTGTTCACCGCGCTCGCTTTGGCGCTGGTGACGGCCATCCCTTCGGGAGCCGCGCCGGATGGCGCCACAGCCGATGCCGGTCCCGCCCCCGAGGTGGCGAAAGGCAAGTACAACAGCTACGTCGTAGTGATGAAGGCTGAGCCTCTGATTGCGACCGAGGGCCAGGACCAATTGGACACGGCCCGGGCCCGCAACCGGGGTCAGCAGATGAAGGCAGAGCACGCCAAGGTGATGCGCAATGCCGGCGTCTCGACGGACAAGATCGCCGTCGAGTACGTGAACGCGCTGAATGGCTTCGCCGCCCGTGTCGGGCATGCGGAAGCCGTGAAGCTCGCGGCGCAGCCCGAAGTCGCCGTGGTCCTGCCGGATGTGCTGCTGCAGCCCGACACCGACTCGAGCCCTGGATTCATCGGGCTCAACACCGGAACCGGTGGAGGAGCGCCGACCGGCGCCACCGGGAAGGGTGTGGTGGTCGGGGTCATCGACTCCGGCATCTGGCCCGAGAACCCGTCTTTTGCGGACAACGGGATGCCGGCGCCGCCGATCGATACCTCGGGAATCCCCTGTGAGTTTGGCAACACCGCTCACAACCCGGACGACGCTCCATTCGCGTGCAACAACAAGCTGATCGGGGCACGTCAGGTGCTCCCGACCTACCGAGCTCTGGTCGGCGCCGAAGACTTCGAGTTCGACTCGGCTCGGGACGACAACGGCCACGGCAGTCACACAGCCGGGACCGCAGCGGGCAACAGGAACGTCCCGGCGACGGTCCTGGGCCATGATCTTGGCCCGATCAGCGGCATTGCCCCCGATGCACACATCATCGCCTACAAGGGACTGGGCACTCTCGGAGGCTTCGGGTCCGACCTCGCCCTGGCCATCGACACCGCGGTCGCCGACGGAGTCGACGTCATCAACTATTCGATCGGCGGGAGCGGTACCACGATCGGCGCCGACGAGATCGCCTTCCTGTACGCGGCTGATGCCGGTGTGTTTGTGGCCACCTCGGCCGGTAACTCCGGACCGGGCGCCGGCACCGTATTCAACCCGGCCAAGGTGCCGTGGCTGACGACGGTTGGAGCCAACACACAGGCGAGGTACATCTCCGGCAAGATCGAGCTCGGCAACGGCGTCATCTACGAAGGCGCGTCTGTGACCCAAGGCGTCGACTGGGCGCCGATCGTCGACGCGGCGGATGCCGGTGACGAGCTGTGCAACCCTGGCGCACTCAACGAGGACTTGGTTGCAGGGGCGATCGTCCTCTGCAAGCGGGGCGTGATCGCCCGTGTCGCCAAGAGCCAGGCAGTGCTCCAGGCCGGCGGTGTCGGCATGATCATGTACGAGGCATCGGACGCGGGGAACCACTACACGGACACCCATTTGGTGCCGAGCGTGCACATCGACAACACCCCTGGTCTCGAGATCAAGGCGTACATCGCTGCTGAAGGCGACAGCGCCACGGCAAGGATCTTCGACACCGGAGTGAAGTCGGTGTGGCCGTACGCTCCGTCGATGACGGACTTCTCGTCGCGTGGCCCGAACGTCTACGGCGACATCATCAAGCCGGACATCACGGCGCCTGGACTCCAGATCCTCGCTCCCTATTCGCCGGCAGCCGCGGATGGTGAGATGTTCGCCGCCATCGCGGGGACATCGATGGCCAGCCCGCATGTGGCCGGTCTCTTCGCCTTGATGAAAGAGGCTCACCCGGACTGGAGCCCCGAGGCGGCCCGCTCGGCCCTGATGACGACCGCCGACACCGACGTGTTGGATAACAACCGGACCACCAAGGCGACGCCGTTCGGCCAGGGCTCCGGCATGGTCGATCCTGGACGGGTCGTCCAAAAGGGCTCGATGTTCCAGCCCGGCTTGGTGTATGAAGCCGGATTCAACGACTACCTGGCGTTCCTCTGCGATGCATCGCCGGCCAATATCGGAGCGGCCACCTGTGCTGCCCTGGCGGCTGCGGGCTTCGAGATGGAGGCCCACAACCTCAATTACCCGTCCATCGGGGTGAGCGAGGTGCCGGGTCAGATCACGGTGAAGAGAACTGTCACCAGTGTCGCCCAGGACAATGGCAACCGGACCTTCAAGCCGACGATCGTTGCCCCTCCGGGCTACACGGTGTCGGTGTCGCCCTCGAGCTTGACGCTCAAGCGTGGCCAGTCCGCCACGTTCGAGGTGACCATCACCAACGTTGGCGCCCCCGTGGGCCAGTGGCGGTTTGGGTCGCTCACCTGGGCCGATAACACCGGCGACTATCAGGTCCACAGCCCGATCGCTGTGCGAGGCGTGCCTCTGGCCGCCCCCGCCGCGGTCAACGTCGACGGGGCCGACGGCACCGGAGAGGTGGATCTGCGGATCGGCTACACGGGCCCGTTCGCGGCCCAGGCGGTCGGTCTCGCGGCCGTCAGTGTCGATCCCGGCACGGTGACTCAAGACGCTCCTGATGATGACTTCAGTGGCTGCACGCTGCCGTTGGGCCCGGGAGAGACGGAACACGCCTTCACTCTTTCGGGGTCCGCCTATCTGAGGATCGCCCTGGGTGCCGATGATCTAAGTGGTCCGGCTGACACCGATCTCGACCTGTACCTGTGCCGGGGCACGACCCTGGTCGCGTCGAGCGGTTCGCCAGCCACCAACGAGTTGATCAACATGGCGTTCCCCGCCGACGGGGACTACCGCCTGATCGTCCATGGATGGCTCGTGCCCGGCGGAACCGTCGATTACAGCCTCCGCATGTGGGATGTGTCGCCGACTGCCGCGGGTGGAACGTTGCAGATCGATTCGGCGCCGGCGACGGTTACGGCCGGGACCACGGAGACCATCGGATTCTCGTGGTCCGGTGCGGCGGGTACCGAACTCGGGGTCCTCACCTACGGTGACGGGGCCTCGAGGCTCGGCTTCACCCTGGTGACCGTGAACGG
>CAZGWX010000121.1:0-10067 GCA_964529515.1 uncultured Acidimicrobiaceae bacterium | reverse complement strand
AGACCGAACGCGACGAGCGAATGAAGGAAGAGGTTCACCCACCTCTTCCTAATGGCGTAGATCACGAGAATGATGGCAGCCGCTAGGGCCGCAATCGCCACGCCAGACAAGATGGCAGCCGCATTCATACAGATGGATTATGGCTCACTGAGTTGTTGCCTAGGGTACACGTCCGACTCCTTTCCGGAAAACGGAGCGCAGCCTCGGATCGAATGTCCCCCGCCTTTCCAGGCTCCCCAGAATCTGGATGTTCGATAAATGTTCGATGAAACGACCGAGGTGCTGGCTGGAGACCTGTATGCAAGCCTCTGACCAGCACCTTTGTGGTCGGGACGGCGGGATTTGAACCCACGACCTCAGCGTCCCGAACGCTGCGCGCTACCAAACTGCGCCACGTCCCGTCGGGAGGGTGATTCTATCGGCCGGGGGAAAGCAGGCGAGATCGAGGGGGTTGAGACCGGTGTCTCCGTCGGGTAGGACTCGAGTCCTCACTCTCGAGTCCTGACTCAGGAATCGGCCCGCCTCGCCTTGTAAAATCGCCCCAACAAGCTGCTCGCGGGAATGCCGACACACTGATGGAGAGACTTCCGATGGAACCGGCTGGAACATTGGTCACCACGCACAGACCTCCAGGCCGAAATCGAGTTGTTGCGCGTCGACATCCGGGAGCTGGCCCCGAGTCAACGCGATTATCAGAAGACGGTGCTGCTGACGGTGGGAGCGATGACGGCGCTCACCACGATCTTCAGCGTCATTATCGGCCTCTTCCTCTGATCAACGATTCCCCTCGTCTTGGTCAGTGGGCTGTTCGGTGACGATGGTGCTGATCTCCGTCGTGGTCGGGAATGAACGATTCCAACCCGAACGGTCCACGATGCGCTGCTTGATACGGCCCCAGCCCCCCTGTTCCAGTGGTGGCGGGATGTCCCTCAAGAGATCAGGGAACGCCTTCACCCACCCCAACGCCCGCAGAGCCAGCACCATGATCGTTCCAGTGACGCCGACGATTCCCACCGCGGCGAACAGCACCACCGGTCGCGGCATGGACAAGGCGAAGAAGGCGCGCGATGCAGGAAGCGCAAAAGCAAGGGTGAAGGCCAGGACCATCGTCGAGATGAGCAGCTTCTTCCACGGCACCAACGGCCGGGCCACGATCGCCAGCGCGATCATTCCGATGGCCCCGAGGATCAGCGTCGCCATCGTTCTTGATTGGTCGATGGTGGAACCCTCGAAGTCAGCCAGCCAGTAACCCGTGAAGGTCGCCATCGTCGCAATCAACCCCGTCGGCACGGCGAACCGAAGCACCCGGCTGACGAACCCCGGACGGGCCCGGCGTCGGGACGGAGCGAGAGCGAGGAAGAACGACGGGATCCCCACCGTGAGGCTGCCGACGAGCGTCAGGTGCCGAGGGAGAAACGGAAACGGCAACGCTGAGATGATCACGGCGAGAGACAAGCCGAGCGCATAGAAAGTGGAGGTGATGAAGAGGTTGGCCACCCGCTCCACGTTGGCGGTCACCCGCCGGCCCTCGAGGACGATGTGGGGGACCGATGAGAACTGCCCGTCGACCAGCACGAGCTGAGCCACCGCCCGCGACGCCGGGGCGCCTCCCCCGACTGCGATTCCGATGTCGGCGTCTTTCAACGCGAGGACGTCGTTGACCCCATCTCCCACCATCGCCACGACACGGCCGCGGGCCTGCAAGGCCTTGACCATCTCGCGCTTCTGGTGGGGGCTGACCCTCCCGAAGATCGAGGTCTCCTCCATGACCCGCTCCAACTCCGGACCTTGTTCGGGCAGGTGGCGGGCGTCCACCACACCGTTGACCGCCAGGCCGGCCTCCCTGGCAACGGCGGCGACCGTGCTCGGGTGGTCACCGGAGATCACCTTGACCTCGACGCCTTGCTGCTCGAAGTAGTCGAGGATGTCTGCCGCGTCATGTCGCACCTGATCGGCCAGGATCAGGAGGCACACTGGTCGTATCCCGCGGGGCGGGTGGTCACCGCCTGCCAAGGCAGTGTCGGTAGTCCCGAGCAGCACCACACGCCGACCCTTTGCCGATGCCTCAGTCGAGATGTCGATCACCTGATCGTCGGTGGGTGCCAGGACTTCGGGTGCGCCCAGCACCCACGTCCCCCGTCCGGAGAAGCTCGCCCCGCTCCATTTCCTCGCCGAAGAGAAGCGCACAGTGGCGAGTGCCTCCCAAGCCGGAGGCTGAGGAAAGGCTGAGGACACGGCCTGGAGGGTGGCGTTGGGATGGCTCTCCACCGCGGCCAGCGCCGCCAGGGCCGGGGCGTAGTCGTCATCCGTCAGGGTGACGACCTCCACGACGCTGATCTTGCCGTCGGTGATGGTCCCAGTCTTGTCGAAACAGATCGTGTCGACCCGGGCCAGACCTTCGATGGCCGGCATCTCCTGGACGAGGACCTGCCGGCGGCCCAGTCTGATGACCCCGACCGCGAACGCCATCGATGCCAGCAGGACGAGACCCTGGGGGACCAGGGCAACCCCGGCGGCGGCGCCGCCGGCCAGCCCCTCGAGGAAGGTGCCACCACCTCGCAGCGAGCTCCAGATGATCAGCACGATCATGGGGATGACCACCCAGCTCACGGCGCCGAGGATCCAGTCGATGCCATCCCGCATCTCGGAGCGGACGAGCGTGAACCGCTTTCCCTCCCTGGCGAGGCGGGCGGCATACGAGTCTCCCCCGACCCGGGTGGCGCGGTACTGGCCCGAACCAGCGGCCACGAAACTCCCCGACAGCACCTCGTCCCCGACCTCCTTCGGCACCGGATCGGACTCGCCGGTGAGCAGCGACTCGTCGATCTCCATGGCGTTGCTCGCCACGACGTCTCCGTCGACCACCACCTGATCGCCGGGGCGGAGTTCGATCAGGTCGTCACGGACGATGTCGGTCAAGGGATGCTCGGTGGCCCGCCCATCCCTCACGATCAAGACCGTTGGCGCCGCCAGCAACTCGAGACGGTCGAGAGTGCGCTTGGCCCGCAGCTCCTGAATGACACCGATGGCCGAGTTGATGAGGAGGACGAAACCGAACAAGGCGTCACGGGGCTGGCGGAGGACGAACAACACGATCAGCAGCAGGCCACCCAAAAGGAGGTTGAAGCGAGTGACCACGTTGGCGCGGACGATCTCGGCGACGGAGCGGCTCGGCCCGTCGTAGACGTGGTTGACCATGCCGGCGGCAGTCCTCTGCTGAACTTCCTCCTGGGTGAGGCCCCGTGCGGGTGGAACCGACTCGACTCCGATCATCCGCGGCCAGGATACGGGTGGTCGTCAACAGTAACGGTCGACTTGACATGGCCTTTAAGTAGCGCCAGGTATTCTGTTCCGAAGGAGGTGACATGGCTCACTACGACGCCAAGCTTCGGATCGAAGGCACCGAGGAAGCCCCCATCCACGTTGACGTCGATCTGACAGACGACAGGATCCTCGTCACTGCTGGCGACATGGAAGTCGCCGATTGGGCGCGTGACGAAGTGCGCATTTCCGCCCTGCTCGACGGGTTCCACATTCGGGCCGAAGGTGAAGAAGTCATCCTGGACATCCGGGAAGACGCCCGATTCGCCGTCGACCTCGGTATCCGGCAGGCGCATCCGTTCTTGAGGCGGAAGATCGCGGCGCTGCTTCGCGATCAGGAAGTGGCCCTGCGGGCTGTAGTCGACTGACCCGAGACCAGCTCGGCTATCTGAACCGCGTTCAAAGCCGCGCCCTTCCTCAGGTTGTCGCCGACGACCCAGAGGCTGACACCACCTGGCGTTCCCACCGTCGGCCGCACACGTCCGGCCAGCACCTCGTCGCGGCCCGCGGAGTCCTGCGGGGTGGGGATCTCATCCTCCCAGAGCTCGAGACCCGGGGCGGCGCTGAGTAGATCGAGCGCCTCGGTCACCAGCATCGGCCGCTCGAACCACATGGTTGCCGCCACTCCGTGGCCGACCAGCACGGGTACGCGAACACAGGTGGGCTCCACGGCAAGGTCGGGTGCGCCCAGGATCTTGCGCGACTCGTTGACCAGCTTGAGCTCCTCGTCGGTGTAGCCGTCGTCACCTGACGCGCCTCCAGCGAACGGGACGACATTGAACCCGATGGGTCTCCGGTAGAGCTTGGCCTGGACCTCCGGTGCGGTGCCGTCCATCAGACCATGGATCTCGCCGCGCAGTTCGTCGGTCTGGTCGATCAGCTCCTCGACACCCTGATGTCCCGACCCGGACACGGACTGATAGGTGACCGCCACCATGGACACAAGTCCTGCGCCTCGATGGAGCGGTGCCGCCGCCATCATCAGGGCCATCGTCGAGCAGTTGGGGTTGGCAATTATCCCGCGGTGCGAAGAGGCAGCGTCGTCGTTGACACCGACCACCACGAGGGGAACGTCCGACTCCATCCGGAATGCGGACGAGTTGTCGACCACCACCGCCCCGGCCTCGGCAAAACGCCGAGCGTGCTGCCGTGACCTCTCTCCTCCCGCCGAGAACAAGGCGATATCGATGCCCGACGGATCGGCGGTGGCCAGGTCCTCGACCTCGACATCGCCCCACGCGGTGGAGACGACGCTCCCTGCGGATCGAGCGGACGCCATCAGCCTCACCCGGTCGGCTCCGAACTGACGCTGCTCCAGGATGGCCAGCATCGTGCGGCCGACCACACCGGTGGCACCCACGACCGCGACGCTTCGGCTCACTCCGGCTCACCTCCGAGTTCGAAGGCACGGTGAAGAGCGGCGACGGCCTCGGCGACCCGCTCGGCACGGATCACACAGGAGATCCGGATGGTGGAAGTGGAGATCATCTCGATTTCGATTCCTGCGTCGGCGAGTGTCGTGAACATCCTGGCAGCAACGCCGGGCTGTGATTTCATTCCCGCCCCCACCAACGACACCTTGGCGATCCCGGTGTCCAGCTCGACGGCGCCCGCCCCGATCTCGCGCCCGACCTCCTTCGTGATCCGCTCGGCCTCGGCGGAGTGGGCGACCGGGACGGTGAACGAGAGATCGGAGGACCCGTCCCGCGACACGTTCTGGACGATCATGTCGACGATGATCCTGGCGGCAGCGAGCGCGTCGAACAGGCGGGCGACGACGCCAGGGCGCTGAGGCACGCGGGAGACGGTCACGCGCGCCTCGGAGCGGTCGTGCGCCACTCCGGACACGATGGCCTGTTCCATCGTGGAGTCGCGGACCCAGGTCCCCTCCTGGTCGTGGAAGGAGGAGCGGACATGGATCGGTACGTCGTAGCGGCGGCCGATCTCCACCGAGCGTGACATGAGAACGCCGGCCCCGGACGCCGACAGCTCCAGCATCTCCTCGAAGGGCACCTCAGCCACCTTGCTGGCCACAGGGACGATGCGGGGATCGGCGGTGTAGATGCCGTCGACATCGGTGAAAATCTCGACGGAATCAGCTCCCAGCGACGCCGCAAGGGCCACGGCGGTCGCGTCCGACCCACCCCTGCCGAGGGTCGTCACCTCTTTCGTCACCGGATCGACCCCCTGGAAGCCGGCGACGATGACCACCTTGCCCTCCTCCAGCGACTGGCGCACCCGCTCTCCAGTGATCCGGCTGATCCTCGCCTCGCCATGAGCGGAGTCGGTGAGCACACCTGCCTGGGAGCCCGTGTAGCTGACGGCAGCGACGCCGCGGGCGTCGAGCGCCATCGCGAGCAGGGCCATCGTCACGCGCTCGCCAGTGCTCAGGAGCATGTCGAGCTCACGCCGGGGCGGGGAGTCGCTGACCTTCGCCGCCAGTTCGATCAACTCGTCGGTGGCCTGACCCATGGCGGACACGACGACGACGACATCGTTGCCCTGACCGCGGGTCTCTCGGATGCGGTCGGCGACTGCGCTGATTCGCTCCGGATCGGCGACCGAAGTGCCGCCATACTTCTGCACCACGATGGGCATACCCGCACAGTTTGGCGCGGCCGGTGTCGTTAGCCGGGTTCCAAAGGGAGACACCCCGCGTCGGGCCGTAAATGACTTCGGAACTCACCCCCTCCCCATCGCAGGCTCAGGTACTCCCCCAGCAAGCTGGGGGAGAAGTCCTGAATGGGACCTAAAGTCCTCGCTTCCATGACCGACCGCCGCCAACGCCAGAAAGAAGCCCGCGCCGTCAGGAAGGCCGCCGAGCGAAAGGCCGCCCAGCGCAAGGAGCTCGGCCGCCGCGTCGGCACCGCGGTCATCTTCGGGCTCGTGGTGGTGGGGGCGATCGTCGTACTCACACTGGTCAACAGCGGCGACGAAGTGGCCTCGGCCTACGAGACTCTCCGCAATCAGGAAACCGCCTGCGATGGCACCCAGCCCGACCCGGTGGAACGGATGACCTTCGACGCTCCCGAGCCGCAAAGCGACATCACGCCCGGCTCTGACGTCCGGGCGACCCTCACGACTTCGTGTGGCGACCTCGTGCTCGAACTCGACCCGGCCCAGTTTCCGCAGACGGTGAACTCATTCGTCTTCCTCGCCCGCGAGGGGTTCTACGACGGGATCCCGTTCCACCGCATCTACTCCGACCTCGTCATCCAGGGCGGTGACCCCAACGCCGACGGCACCGGTGGCCCGGGATACACCATCGCCGACGAGCGGCCCTCGGGCGACTTCGAGTTCGAGCCGGGTGTGGTGGCCATGGCCAACGCCGGGTCACGGACGACCGGATCGCAGTTCTTCGTCGTCGTGCACGAGAACGGCAGCCTGCTCACCCGGTCGTTCAATGTGCTCGGGCGTCTCGTCGAGGGTCAGGACGTCATCGACCGCATCCTCGAGATCGAGACCGTCAAGCCGCCAGGGTCGGCCGAACAGAGCTTCCCTCTGGAGACGGTTTACATCGAGTCGGTAACGATCGAGACAACTGGTTGAGGATTTGTCCCCCACGACGAAGGAAGTGGGGGAAGGTACCGCTGGCCGAGGCACGAGGCCAGAGGTAGGGGGCGGGTTCCAAAGACAAGTACGGCCCGGCGCGAGGCAGCATCATGGCTGTCGCATGGCGGTCGATCTCCACCTCCACTCCACGGCCTCAGATGGTTCCGTGTTGCCGGCCGAACTCGTGGAGCTTGCTCACAGGAACCGGCTGACCACCATCGCACTCACCGACCATGACACCCAGGACGGGATTCCCGAGGCTCGGGATGCCGCAGACCGGGTGGGCATCGAGCTCATTCCGGGGACCGAGCTGTCGCTTCAGTACGACGGCGGAATGCACCTTGTGGTCCTGTGGCTGGAGCCGGGCTCGGGACCGTTGCAGGATCGACTCGCCTGGCTGCAGGACGGCCGGGATGTCCGGAACACCGGGATCCTCGCCGCCCTCGCCTCGGCAGGCATCGAGGTAACAGAGGAAGAGGTGGCGATCCAGGCGGGCGCGGGGACCGTCGGGCGCCCCCACATCGCAGCCGTCATGGTGCGCAAGGGATACGTCCCCGATATTTCGAGCGCCTTCGCACTCTGGCTGGGCCGCGGGTGTCCGGCCTATGTGGAGCGTCCCCGCCTCTCCCCTGCAGAGGGAATCGATCTCGCCCGACAGTCCGGTGCGGTGCCTGTCCTGGCCCACCCCCACACACTCGGGATCACCAACGCCCGTGACATGTCGCGGCTCCTTGGCGACCTCACAGATGCCGGGCTGGTTGGCCTCGAGTCCTGGTACTCCGGATATCACCGCCACGAGCGCGAGGGTTATGCCGACCTGGCGCGTCGGTTCGGCCTGGTCGCCTCCGGGGGCAGCGACTTTCACGGCGACTACAAGCCGGGTCTCCAGCCGGGCATCGGATACGGCGACCTCGCGGTGCCCGAGCGGGTGGTCGAGGAACTGCGGGAGGCAGGCCGGTGAGCCGCCCCATCGGCATGGGCCGGGCCGCCATCATCATCGGGGCGAGCGTCCTCCTCTCCAGGGTGCTCGGCCTCCTCCGGGAGGTCCTTCTCGCCGGCCTCTTCGGCGTCAGCATCGAAGGCGACCTCTACCGCCACGCCTTCCTCGTCCCCGACTTCCTCAACTATCTGGTGGCCGGCGCGTACCTGACCATCACCCTCGTCCCGATGCTGAGCCGGCGACTGGAAGACGGTGGCCCCCGGTCGGCAAGCCATGCATTCACCGCGGTCTTCCGCTTCATGGCCGTGGCAATCCTCGCCCTCACCGCACTGATGTGGATCTTCGCCGAGCCGCTCGTCGAGCTGGTGTTCTCGGAGGTGGAACAGCAAGCCCGGCTGGTGGCGCTGACGCGAATCGCCCTTCCCGCGCAGGTGTTCCTGGTGCTCGGCTCCCTCTTCATGGCCATCCAGTACACCCACAGGCGGTTCGTGATGCCAGCGTTGGCACCCCTGATCTACAACGCCGGAATCATCGCCGGAGGCGTGCTCGGCAACCTCACCGGCAACCCCGGGCCCGAGTCGTTCCTCATCGGCGCCGTCGTCGGGTCGGCCGTGGGCAACTTCGGCCTCCAATGGATCGGAGCCCGCAGGACCGGCACCTGGTTCACTCCCGGCCGGGACCGTGCCGCCGTGCGGCAGTACCTCCTCTTCGCCCTCCCGCTGATGGTCGGCCAGTCGGTGGCAGTGCTGGACGAGCAGTTCGTTCGCTACTTCGGCCAGATCGAAGAGGGCGCCACATCGGCGCTCTCCTTCGCACGCCAGCTCAACATGCTGCCGGTTGGGGTGATCGCCCAAGCCGCGGGCGTCGCCGCCTTCCCGTTCCTCGCACGACTCGCCGCCCGGGGCGAGATGATGTCGCTGCACCGGACCACTGCCCGCGCCACCCGTGCCACGATCTTCGTGTCGGCGGCGGCCACAGCCCTGCTCGTCGCAGTGGCCGAGCCGCTCGTGCGAGTCCTGTTCGCCTATGGCCGATTCACCACGGCGGACACATCGGTGGTCAGTGGGCTCCTCATCGTGTACGCCCTCTCGATCCCCCTGTGGGGCATTCACCAGCTGATGTCACGGCACTTCTACGCCCAAGGCCGCATGTGGATCCCTGTCGTCATCGGCACGGCCGTTCTCGTCCCGACCTTGCCCATGTGGGTGATCGGGAGGGACACGGCGGGCGAGCAGGGCATGGCGATCGCCTCGACCGTGAGCATGCTCGTCTACGCCACGGTGCTACTCGTGGCCTGGTGGCGGGAGGCTGGAACCGGCATCGCCGGTGGCCTGGTCCCGACGCTGGTGCGCTCTGCAGCTGCTGCGGGTCTCGCCGCGCTGGCGGGGCGGGCGGTGACGACCTCTGTGTTCTCCGTAGGCGACAGCCCGGGTGTGGGCCTGCTCGCCGTCATCGTCGGCGGGTCCGTGACCGTGGTGGTGTTTCTGATCACCGCGCTGGTGGTGAGGGCGCCCGAACTACGCGAGGTGACTCGAAGGCGGGTCAGTGACTCCGCGAGGGAGTTGCCGGAACCACACGACCAGGGGTGACCTGCGGCGTGGCCCTGACCCACGCGGGCAACCCCGAGAAAGTGTCCCGGGCGCGTGCTCTCGCCGCAGCCTCCTCGCGCGCCATGTGATCGAGGACGATCCCGATCACGGCAGCCTCGAACTCCCCAGCACCGCCGCGGATCTCGATCTGCTGCTCAGTCATCGGCCAGCTCCACGAGCTCGATGAGGGTGCCGCCGAGGTCGGCGGGGTGCACGAACGCGATGCGCGCGCCGCGGCCCCCGACCCGGGGTGCGTCGTCGATGAGTCTGGCGCCCTGTCGCCTCAAGTGCTCCAACGCCGCCTCGATCGAGGTCACGGCAAAAGCCATGTGATGGAGACCCTCACCATTCTTGGACAGGAATCGCCCCACGGGGGTTTCATCACCACGTGGCATGAGGAGTTGGACGAAAGACCCTCCGACGGGGATCATCGCCTCCTCGACGCCTTGGGACTCCACGACCTCGCGGTACAGCGGCGCCACGCCATAGCGGTCGGCGTATCCGTCGATGGCGGCGTCCAGATCGCGAACAGCGATCGCGATGTGGTCCAAATTGAGCAGCTTCACGACCACGAAGGTACCAACTGGACTCCTCCCCCACTCGTGGGGGTGTCCCGGCGAAGCCGGGGAGGGGGTGAGTTCCATTCCGTGAAGAGCTTGACGACT
>CAZGWX010000120.1:0-16106 GCA_964529515.1 uncultured Acidimicrobiaceae bacterium | reverse complement strand
AACGACGAGCTCGACGCCTTCCTCGCACCTCGAGTCGGGCGCACGGACGGATTGCAGGTAGTCGAGGCCGCGGAGGACGTCGTAGTGCCAGCGGGTGGGAAAGGAGAATTGCGTCCACGCAGGGTTGAGCGGCTCGCCCGTGCTCAGGCTCCGCATCAGCTTCCTCTCGAGGAGGTACTCCTCCCCCGACTCCCTGGCGGCGGCGACCTCCGGAGTCGGGCCGTTGACCCGCTCATACTCGAGCAGCGCTTCGAGCACGTTGATCGTGGTGTGGAAGGACGACCGAGTGGAGCCGTACTCCATCGCGCAGTTCCAGCCGCCGTCGTCCATACGCTGTGACAGGAGCCGGTCCAACAACTTGTCGTTCTGGTGGCCGAAGTAGCAGCCGCTGGCAAGGACCATCGAGTTGACGCAGACCTCGGTCTCGCCTTCGAAGAAGTCCCAGACCTCACCCTGTCCGGTGTCCCATTTCACGTTGTCGGCGACGAGCCGGACCGCCCGTTGCACGACCGGGTCGTCGGGGTCGACACCGAGTTGGCGGAGCAGGACGATGGTATAGGTGGTGGAGGTCCACTTCGGGTGATAGGTGCCGATGGTCCGCTGCGCCCAATTGACCAGCCACAGGTATCGATCCGCCGCCGGATGCTCGCGGTCGAATGGATCGGTCTCCAGTTGGGCCATGCCCTCCTGGTCGGTCTCTATGAACTCGGCGGCCTCTTCGGGCGTGATCCGGTGGGCCTCGAAGAGACGCCGCCGGTCTTGGGCCGCGGGCAAGACGCCAGGGTCACGCAGGTGCTCGAACTCCTCGGCGCCCCATTGGCCGTCGGCCCCCTGGTGGGAGAGGATGCGAGCCCCCCAGCCCTCCCGGGCGACCCGGGCTCGCTCCTCGGTGACTTCGGCCTCCGGTGCGCCCAGAAGATCACGTTTCGCCTGCCAGCGGATCGAGGCGTCCGAGTCGAGGAGCCAATCGATAGTCGTGTCGGCCACTACGTCATCCATCCCTTCACAATGCCATTAGATCCGGTCAGTATCTGTCCTGATACGCGTTACTCGGGTGAGTAATCACGCCGTGACCTACCCTGCGTCGATGCCGGGCGCCCCAAGCTTTGTCGCCGAACCCCTAGTTCTCGGCGGATTGGCGGTACCACCAACAGCCCAGGTAGAGCAAGCGGCAGCCAGGCACCGGCTCCGACTGTTGACCTCCAGACCCGATGCCTTTCTTTTCGCTTCGCATGAGGTCGGGAATTGGCGTAGCGGCGCCGAAGAAGGCGCCTACTGGAACCCGTTGGACCGCTCCGTCAAGCCGGTTTCCTCGGAGGGCGCCAGGGTCCACGCGATGGCGGCGGGCTGGACGTTCACGGGCGCAGGCCCCGCCTTGCACAACGACCTGCTCGGCATCCAGCCCCTTTATTGGACCCGATTCGGCAATGGCGCACTGTTCAGCAACTGGATGGGTGCCTTGACGGAACTGTGCGGCGATCTCAGCGAAGACGAACAAGCGTGGGCCTCCACGTTTCTCGTCGGGTTTGCTCCCATAGGGCGAACGGTCTTCCGGGAGATCTCGTCGCTTCCGCCCAACAGCACCCTCAGGGTCATCGGCGGCAAGCCTTACGTCACTTCTGCCCCTCTCGATGTCCCTGCTGGCACAGGCTCCGATCTGATCCCGGCCATCCGACAGGCCCTGCCGCCGCCGAGACAGCCAGCGGTCTACACCCTCAGCGGAGGTTGGGACTCGCGCCTCCTGGCGACCATTGCTTCTGTCCGGCGCCTGGGAAGGCGCATAGAGACCTGGACCACCGGTAAGGATGACGGTACGGCAGTCGACCTGTATCTGGCCCGGCCCGTGGCGCGGGCGCTCGGGTCCGACCACTACGAGCGCATGCCTGGACTCGACTACTGGCCGGGCTCCGTCGATGAGGCGTTGACCCGATTCGAGTTCTCGACCTGGGATCACGTGTGGCTGGCTCCGCTTGCCTCCGCTGTCCGTGAACGCAAGCTGCCCGTTGTCGACGGGTTGGCAGGTGACGTTCTGCTCAAGGGTCTGTTCCAGGACCCGGAGGACGACCGCGCCGGATCTTCGGTCGACGCGCGCCGTGGACTCTGGTTTAAGCTTGGCGGTCGCTTCTCTCAGAATGATGTCGTGTGGAGCGACGAGGCACTGCGAAGGTTCGAAAGCGCATTCGACGACTTCGACGAATCGACCCAAGGCTTCCGGGACCAGAGCACGTGGCAGACACTCACCGTGCTCGTGACGAGAACGGCGCGAACGATCGGACTCTCTCCGCTACGACTCTTTGGACCTGAAGTTCCAATCTATCTCCCTTTCGTCACGCTTCCCGTGCTCGCGTCGGCCCTGGGACCTGAGGTTCACCCCGCTCGCGGGTCGGACTTCTACCGCGCGCTGATCAGCTCGATTTCGCCGAAACTCGGAGCTCTCCCTTCCACCAACGACAAGGGAATCGAAACACCCGAGGTCCGTCGCATCGGACACCTCGAGACTCCTGCACTGAAGAAGGTGGTCGAGACGATCAGGGCTCAGGGTCCGGCGCTCGAGCTGTTGGGACACGGAATGCGCGAGGCCATCGGCGCTGGCGATCCCGATGCGCTCCGAGGGTCGATGGCGCGGTATCACAGCCGGGCCCTCTGGAGCGTTCACGCCTACGCGGCGTGGCGCACGGTGCACGGTATGCCCGGTTGACTGGACCTGTCTCTCAACTGTCGCCGATCATCTCGGTGCCCGTGCCGCCTTCTTCAACAGGGCGGTGATTTTCTTCTCCTCGGCGGGACCGATATCGACAACGGCAAAGCTGGTGGCCCACATCGATCCAGAATCGAGCTGCGCGGAATCGCTGAATCCGAGTGTGGCGTACCTGGATCCGAACTTCTCTCCGGCCTGGAAAAAGAGAACGGTCTTTCCTCCCCTGGCGTAGGCCGGCATCCCGTACCAGGTGGTGGGTTCGAGGTCGGGGGCGTTCTCGACGATGATCTTGTGAATCCGCTTGGCCAGCTTCCGATCACTGGCGCTCATCTCGCCGATCTTCGCTGCCAGCTCGGCGGCGCCATCCTTCTTGCTTCGCTTGGCTCGAGTCTCCTTGGCGCGCTCTTTCATCGCGGCCTTCTCTTCAGCGCTGAAACCACTCTTCTCGGCCATGGGAATCCCCTTTCCTCGTGTTCGGATCCATTGTGCAACGCCGCCGTAGGATGATGGAAGATGACGGACCGCCTGGTATCCCACGACCCCCGGACCGGCGAGCCGGTCGGCTCGGTGAGCCGCACACCGGCCGCCCACGTGGTGGAGGTGGTGGCACGCTCTCGCAAGGCTTTCGAATCGTGGAGCGGTCTGACGTCCGACCAGCGGAGGAGCCACCTCCTCGACTTCAAGCGTGCCGTGCTCGCCAGGGGTGAAGAGATCGCCGAGGTCGTTTCCTCGGAGACCGGCAAGCCGGTAGAGGACGCCTACCCCCTCGACGTACTCACGGCGCTCACGGTGCTCGATCACTACGCCCGCAATGCGCACAAATACCTCAAGCCACGGCGGACGGGCTCCTGGCCGTACCCGTCGACCAAGGCGTGGACCTGGTACCAGCCACGGGGGGTGGCCGGCGTGATCTCTCCCTGGAACTACCCGTTCTTTCTCTCCATGATCCCGACCGCGACTGCTCTGGCAGCCGGCTGCTCGGTAGTCCTCAAGCCCTCGGAGAAGACACCGCTCACGGGGCAGCTGCTGGGAGAGATCGCCGCGGATTCGGGTTTCCCCGCCGATCTGGTCCAGGTCGTCCACGGGGAGGGTGACGTCGGGCAGGCGGTCATCGAGACCGTCGATGTCGTTGCTTTCATCGGGTCGACGGCGGTGGGCCGCAAGGTGGCCGAGTCTGCAGCCCGCCGGCTCATTCCCGCCATCCTCGAACTTGGCGGAAAGGACCCGATCATCGTCCTCGAGGATGCCGACATCAGGCAGGCGGCTCGGGCCACGGTATGGAGCGGCATGCTCAACGCGGGTCAGACCTGCACGGCGGTGGAGCGCGCTTACGTGGTGGAGGAGGTCTATGACCGCTTCATGAGCGAGGTCGCCAGCGCCATGGGCGGAGTCGACGCCGCTACCGGTTCCCGCCGCGACATCGGCCCCCTGATCGATGCCACCCAGTTCGAACTGGTCAAGGACCAGGTCGATGACGCCGTGGCCAAGGGTGCGAAGGTGGTCCACGGAGGCGCGCCCGTGGAGAGTGTCGGCGGCTACTACTTCCGGCCCACGATCCTCGCCGACGTCGACCACACGATGACGATCATGCACGAAGAAACCTTCGGGCCTGTGGTGTCGGTGATGCGGGTGCCCGATGAGGACGCCGCAGTCGCCATGGCGAACGACACCCGTTTCGGGCTCCACGCATCTGTTTGGTCGAAGAACAAGGGCCGGGCAGCCCGCGTGGCCTCCCGCCTCAGCTCCGGAACGGTGGCCATCAACGACGCTTCGGTGAACTTCATCATGCCCACCCTGCCGTTCGGGGGAACGGGTGACTCGGGCCTCGGTGTCGCTTTCGGTCCAGAGGGCATCCGTTCGTACTCCATCACCAAGGGCGTCACCTCGGCGCGTTTTCGGGTGCCGACCACCGCTCTCCTCGGGGCCCGCTACCCGCGGCGGCGCGGCCTACGCTATTGGAAGACGCTGGCCAAAACCCTCTTCCGCTGGTAGATCAGATCGCGCTGAACCAGCCCATCGCTCCGCGGTGGGCGATGGAATGCTGGTGCGGGTGGAACATGTAACGGCCCCGCTCGGGGAGCCGGAACTCGAGGATCGCCCGGTCCATCTGGCCGAAGCTGACCACGTCTGTGGTGAAAGCGGGTCGCTCACCGATACCGGCCGGGTAGACGTCGAAAGTCTCGGCGTGGAGGTGGAACGAGCCCAGCGGGTCGAACTCGGTGGCGTTGACCACGTAGGCGCGCACCGGCTCGCCGGAAGGGAGCCGGATGGGGAACTTGTCGTAGAAACCGGCCACCCCGTTCCAGGAGTAGAGCTGGTTGTACCCGGCGTCAGCGGGGTCCCAGCCCGAGAGGATCAACAGCACCTCGTGAGCCGGTGATCTGCCGCCGGGCGGGTCAACGATCAATGCCCCGTACAGGCCCTTGGCGATGTGGCGGTCGATCGGCATGGTGTGGCAGTGGTAGGGGTGGAGTCCGGCCGGCCCGGCCTCGATCTCGTACACCGTCTCTCCGCCGGGAGGCACCGGCTCCCATCCGTCGTGCAGCGGCGAGTGCCGACCGTGGAAGTGGAGGTTGTGGTCGTGGGTGGTGTGGTTGCGGAAGTGGATTCGCAGCAGCTCGCCCTCGGTCGCCCGGATGGTTGGTCCGGGGGCCATCCCGTTGTAGGTCCAGGCGTCGACAGTGCGGGATCGGGACACCTCGATGGCCTTCTCCACCACCCTCATCTCGATGTTCCGCACGCGCTGCCTCGAAGGAGGCGGCGGGAAGGTGAGCTGGTCCAACTCGGACCCTTTCATCCACTCCGGAGGTGAGTATTCGCCACCGTACGGGCCGGCGGCCGACCCTGCAGGTAGCTGTCCCGAGAGCCGACGCTCCTCTGGGGCAGCCGGATAGTCCGGGGTGTGGCCATCGTGTCCACCGGCGACCGCGGCGTCCGCCCCCCCGGTCTGGGCGGCCAGGGCTCCTCCGACGACCCCGGCCCCGAATAGCGTGGCGCCACCGAGCCGCCTGATCGCCTGACGCCGTGTGATCTTCTCTGTCACACGATGCCGCCGAGCAGCAGGGTCACGACGACGATCCCCAGCCACGCTCCGAGCCCACCAAGCGTCACACCGAGCCGGCGACCGAGCCCGGTCGCCCTGTTCCCGGCGAGGGCGTAAGCCAACACGCCGAGCACCGGAATCAGCACGATGACCAGCGTCCACACGATGCGCGCCGCCATCCCCCGGTCGGAGCGCCACAGGTTGAGCAGCGCCCAGATGCCGCCGGCGACGTAGACCAGGAGAGGGATCCACCAAAGAACGGCGCCCATCCACACCGGCCAGAAGCCACCGTCGACGGCGACACCGAGGAGGACCGGGCGCCGGTCGTCGATCTCGATGCCGTCAGGGAGTACGGGAGTGCTGAATGACGAGACATCCAGCGACGCGAACACGTTCACCGCCGGAACAACAGGTGCGTCGGCTCCACCAGGCATCTGGGGGAAGTCGAGATCGGGCATCGGTGCGTCGCCATGCTCCAACTGTGGGTTACCGCCCTTGTTGGCCTCGGCGATGCGGCCCAGCGGGTCGGACGAAGTCGCCATTCCCCAGAACAGAGGAAGGCGGATCCCGCCACACGAGTGGAAGAATTCGAGAGCGTAGGGCAGGGTCGTCGAGGCGTCGTTGCCCTCGAAGCAGCTGCCCTGCTCGACCGGACCGCCCAAAGCGAGGTCGGCTCGCCCGGAGCCCCGGATCACGTTGTCACGGACGACGTTCCCTCCGGACGGCCACAGGTTCTTGTCCAGCATCGACACGATCTGGACTCCGGAAGTGGGGTTGTTGACCAGCAGGTTGTTGTGGACCACGGAGTTCCTCGCCCCGGCAAGAACGATCCCATTCCCGAAGGCGGACCACTCGGACACCCGGCTGGGCGCCCGGCCGACCTCGCCGTTGTCGTGGACGTAATTCCCAGCCACCGTCACCTCGCGCACCGGCGGGAGGAGCTCGGAGTCGAGCGTGTTGGGGACGATGCCGGCAACGTTGTGGCGCCACTCAGAGTCGACTATGTATATCGGGCCCGAAGAGTTGGTGCCGGAGTAGCCGAGACCGTTGAACTCGGCCAGCACGTCGGTGATGACGGCGTTGCAGGGGTCGCACTGACCTATGTAGAAGCCGGCGTCCCACGAGCCCGATGCGTAGGAGTGTTCGAAGAGCCCGTCCACCGAGTCGAAGGCGTAGATGCCGTAGACCCAGCCGTCGACGGCGGTCAGGTACGAACCGCGGTAACCGGTAACCCCGTTCCAGAAGAAGTCGTTGACGGTGTAGCCGATTGCCGTCATGTTTTCGATGGCCACACCGTCGGCGACCACCACGAATCCGTTCTCCCGCGTGTACTCACCGTCGAGGATGACCCCGTTGCGATCCGTCCCCCGGATGACGAGGTTCGGGGTGGTCACCGAGACCGCCTCCTTGTAGGTCCCCGGCTGGATCAGAACCAGGTCGCCAGGCTCGGAGGCGTCCACGGCCGACTGGATTGTCGGGTAGTCGTCAGGGACATTGCGCGTCGTCCCGTCCCACTCAGTAGAGGCGGCTGCGACCGGCCCGGTGTCCGCATCGGCACTGTCGCCACCCTCCCCGACCACCACCGTGCCGACCATCCCCTGATATTCACCCGAATCGTCTTTGGTGGAATGCAGGGAGCAGAACATCTGATAGGTCCCCTCCTCGTTGAAGGTGACCTCTCCACTCTTGCCCGCATCCAGCAACTCGGTGTTCCAGGACCCGTCCACCGCTCGAGAGTCGTGAGGGACGTTGCCGTCGTTGACGAAGCGGACAGTCTCGCCGACATCGATTTCCACCCGTTGGGGGGAGTAGCTGTTGTCCAGCATCTGGACTTCTGTGACTGAATTGCCACCCCCCGCACACGCCCCTAGCACCAGCGCGAGGAAGAACCCGCCGACCCAACCGACGACTCGTGGCATGAGAGCCAGGATAAGCGGGACGTGGACCGGGTCGCTCCTCGAAGTCAGCTGCCGGCCGACAGCTCGGCGACGACGTTCTCGATCAGCGACTCCGTGATCGGGCCGGCGCCATCGGAGAGCGCGTGCTGGAGCGCGCGATGCGAGACTCGGAGCACATCGCGGAGGGTCTTCCCGGACTCGTAGAACTTGGCGAGCTGATCAATCCCCTCCGGGTCGATGACATCCTCGATTGGCACCGCGACACCGGCGACCACGAGACGGTCGCGGAGAATTGCTTCGACGCCGGCCCTGGCATCGATCAAGCGCGGGATCCTCACCTCCCCCGTCAGCCAGTTGGAGGCCTCTCGGTAGCCGGCGAGTTCGAGGTAATGCTCGTGCACGGCGACCACCAGGCCCGCATCGATCTCCTTGGCCAGCATGCGCACCGTGCGCATGAAAAACTCGTTGGCCACCGCCGTTCGATCGAACCCCGGGATGCGCAGCCAGGTGTCCGAATCGTCGAAGACGAACACCGGGTAGAGACCGTGGTGGTCGAAGAGCGCCGTGAGTCGCTTGAGATGTTCCAGGGCCTCCGTCGCCGACGCACGGTTCTCGTAGTTGGATCCGACCGCCTGGATCTGGGCCGCGAACTCGGCGTCGGCCAGCCACAGGGGGAGGGAGATCCGGAAGGACCGGACCCGTCCGCCCACTGAGCGGCGCGACACTTCGGCGATGGAACGGTCGAAGTCGTCCTTCTCCGCCTTGCTGAACATTTCGGGGGTCGCCCACCTCGTGACGTAGCGGACGAGATGACGTGCCATCGCCCCGGGCTCGGTGACGGTCTCATCGCTCTCGGCGGCGACGGGCACTCGAAGTGGAACGATGTGCTCGGGAAGGCCTTGTGAGAACGGTCCCAGAACCGAAGAGACGAGGCTGGACTTGCCGGAGCCGCTGGACCCGATCACCGCCACCCGGCCCTCGTTGGCGATCTGGTGGGTGAAATGGCTCTCGGTCGAGTCGTCACCGTTGAGCTCGTCGAAGGGCACATGGAAGAAGGCCAGTTCCTCGAAGCGACGCGTGGCGTCCAGTGCTCGAGAAGCCTCGACTTCGGAGAGTGCCTGGTGGGTCATTCTTGGCTCCCTTCCTCTTCGGACTCGAAGGGGTCGATCGGCCGGTACAGCTTCCTCCTGCCGCCAGTGGGGCCTTTGACGAATGCGGATGTCACCAGACCGTGTGCCTCGAGTTCGCGCAGCACCTGGACAGCACGCGACCGCGTCCAGCCCAGCCGTCGGAGCAACTTCTCGTCGGAGGCGCTACTCGGTCCCAGTGATTCCAGCTCAGCCATCAGCATGCTGGCAGGGCGACCGAGTTTCTTGACCGCCTCCCAGCGGTCGGTCAGGGCGTCCTGACGCGAGATCATCGACATCCTGGAGTCCTTGGCAGCACGAGCGAGCATGAGCAGTCGTCTCGGATTTCCCTCGTCGATCTGCGCCGCAATGAGCGCACCCTCGTGACCCAGCCGCGCCTCCAGGATCTGCCTCTGCTCGTCCCACGAGAGCGGCTCGAGTCTCATCACCTCCTCGAAGAAGGCATCGGCTGGGGGTGTCTGGAGAACACCCGCGTCATCCTCCGTCACGGCAACCACCCATGTGATGGGCAACTGCCACAGCTCGTCACGCAGACGCCCGAAGACCGTTGCGCCGACGGTGCCGACAGACAGCTCGTCCACGAGCACCACGCGGCGACCCGACGGCACTCCCTCGCGCAAGGCTGCGACGAGGGCTGGGAGATCCGCATCTTCGAACGGTGGGGCGCCGCCGTTGCCCGTTGGCAGACCGAGACGATTGCGCACCAGCTCAATGAACATGCGTGGTGTCTCCGCCAGTCGGCCCTCGACGAAGGCTGATCGCTGTTCAGGATCGATCTGGCGCAACCCGTAAGCGAGCTGGCGAAGCATCGTGGTCTTCCCGGCCCCCCGCTCCCCGATCAGGAGGACATTCACGCCCCGGTTGACGAGATCGACGAGACGGGCGAGCTCATCGTCACGCCCGGCGAACAACTGGTGGTCCGGCTCGGTGTCGAGTAGGGGCCTGCCGCTCAAAGTCATGGTTCACACATCTTACAGTTAATTCTGTTAGAGAAGAATCTCTCCCATGGAATGAAACTACATGGGCCGGCAAGCCACGCCGCCAGTCGGTCCCCGGCTACCGGTACTCGAAGCCGGGCCTCTGGAGCATTCCGCCCGACATCACATCGCGCCTGTGTACTAGCTTGAGACGCGGTCTCGAGACGAGACCGCCTCGACCTGGGTAAAAGGCAATACCTCGGAACGAAGGAGAAGAAATGGTCCCTCGCAGATACCCACGTGGCGTTACCCGAAGGGAGTTCCTCTACCTCGGGGGCGCGGCGCTCCTGGCCGCGGCTTGCGGGCCCGCGGCCGACACCACCACCACCCGGGCGGGGGCCGGGTCATCGACCACCGGGATGCCGGGCGAGCCGCAGGTCAACTTTCGTGACCCGACTCAGTCGGTGAGCGGCGAGCTCAACATCCTGCTCTGGAGTCACTTCGTCCCCGCCCATGACACATGGTTCGATCCCTTCGCCAAGGCTTGGGGTGAGCAGGTCGGGGTGACGGTCAACATCGACCACATCAACACCGCCGACGTGCCCGCTGCGATCGCGTCCGAGATCCAGTCGGGGCAGCCCGAGCACGATCTGTTCCAGCACATCGCGGTGCTGAGCCAGCACGAGCCGTCAGTCGTGGACATGAAGGATCTCGTGGCCGAGGCGGAGAGTCGGTACGGAACGATGCTCGACCTGAACCGCCGGTCGTCGTTCAACCCCCACACCGAGAAGTACTACGCCTACGCCCCGGCGTGGGTCCCCGACCCGGGTGACTACCGGAGGTCTCTCTGGGAGGCGGTAGGTCTCCCCGATGGCCCGACCACCTGGGACGAGTTGCTCGAGGGCGGGAGCCAGATCTTCGAGGAGCAAGGCGTTCAGCTCGGCATCGGGATGTCGCAGGAGATCGACTCCAACATGGCGTTGCGCGCCCTGATGTGGTCGTTCGGCGCGTCGATCCAGAACGATGCCCAGGAAGTGGTGATCAACTCGCCGGAGACGATCGCCGCCATCGAGTACATGAACCGCCTGTTCTCCGACGCGATGACCCCTGAGGTCTTCGCGTGGAACGCGGCTTCGAACAACCAGGGCCTGAACTCCGGCGAGTTGAGCTACATCCTCAACTCGATCTCGGCCTACCGCACTGCCCAGGACGAGGGGCTCGAAGTAGCCGATGACGTCTACTTCAGCGCCGCCCTGGCGGGCCCGGAGACGGCGCTCGTGGCCTCGCATGTCATGTACAACTGGATCATCCCCGACTTCGAGAGCGCGAACGTTGCCGCGGCGCAGGAGTTCCTGCTCCACTACACGGACAACCTCGCTCCGGTGACCTGGCACTCGAAGTTGTACGACTTCCCCGCCTTCACCGAGAGGGTGCCGGACCTGAACAACTGGCTGGACGACGACCCGTTCGGGTCGCAACCAGCCAACAAGCTCCAGGTGCTGAAGAGCGCCACCGACTGGGCGACCAACATCGGGCATCCCGGTCCCGCCAATCCGGCCGTCGGCCAGGTCTTCGGCGAGGCGATCATCCCGGTGATGTTCGCCGA
The DNA here is from genome assembly GCA_964529515.1 of uncultured Acidimicrobiaceae bacterium. Taxonomy (GTDB): domain Bacteria; phylum Actinomycetota; class Acidimicrobiia; order Spongiisociales; family ZC4RG35; genus ZC4RG35. The sequence goes on along the minus strand of CAZGWX010000120.1, from coordinate 4,796 downwards.
GGCCGCCCAGGGCAACATGACCCCGGCCGAGGCGGTCGCCGACGCCCAAGGCAAGATCAACGCCATCTTCGACGACTGGCGTGGTCGGGGTCTCATCGGGTGACATGGTGGCTTCACCGGGGCGACCCTCTGCGGCCGCCCCGGTGGGCCGTGAGCCCACTTCGCTGATGATCCACGTAATAGGGTCGGTGCCATGGCTCTCTTAGAGCTTCGAGGTCTGCGCAAGGAGTTCGGAGACGTCGTCGCAGTGGACGGCGTCGACATCAAATCCGAGGAGGGCGAGTTCCTCGTCCTCCTCGGCCCTTCCGGATGCGGGAAGACCACCTTGCTACGGATGATCGCCGGACTTGAGCAGCCCACGAACGGGCAGATCCTCCTGGGCGGGGAGGATGTGACCGACCTCCCCCCAAGGGCTCGCCGCATCGCCATGGTCTTCCAGTCGTACGCCCTCTACCCGCACATGACCGTGGCGCGGAACATCGCCTTCCCGCTCAAGGCCCAGGGTGTCGACGGAAGCGAGCGCGACGAGAAGGTGCAATGGGCGGCACGGCTGTTCGGCATCGAGCCCCTCCTCCACCGCCGCCCGAGACAGCTCTCGGGTGGTGAGCGCCAGCGGGTGGCCCTGGCCCGCGCCATCGTGCGGGAACCCAGCGTCTTCCTCCTCGACGAACCGCTGTCCAACCTCGACGCCAAGTTGCGCGCCGCCGCCCGTGACGACCTCATGGGGTTCCAGCGTCGGATCGGCATCACCACCGTCTACGTCACTCACGACCAGGTAGAGGCGATGGGCATGGGAGACCGAATCGCGGTCATGGACAAAGGCCGGATCCGCCAGATGGGCACCCCCGAGGAGGTCTACCACCATCCCGCCGACACCTTCGTGGCGCAATTCATCGGGTCGCCACCGATGAACCTTCTCGAGACGGAGGACTACCTCTTCGGCTTCCGCCCCGAGCAGTTCCTCCCGGAGGGCGTGGCGGACGAGAACAACCGGGCTCCCTTCGACTTCTTCGTCAACCGCATCGAGTACCTCGGCTCAGAGCGGTACCTGTACGGCTATCTCCCGGGGCACGAGGAGACCAAGGTCATCGCCATGCTGCCTGCAACCGTGACGATCCCCCTCGAGGAGCATCGCCGCCACCGCTTCTCGGTGGCATCGGAGCAGCTGCGGTTCTTCGACAAGGAGAGCGGCATGAAGATTCCGCCCCGGACGATCTCAACATGACGGCGCGGACGGAGAAGAGACCTAGATACTGGGCCGACAGCCCGAGGTTCCTCGCCGGGCTGTTCATGTCACCAACGATCATCTACATCGTCGCCCTCGTTGGGTTCCCGTTCGTCCTCGCCATCATCTACGCGTTCACCGATATCACGACGGGGAACCCCGAGCTCGAGTTCGTCGGGCTCGACACCTTCCGGGCGGTGTGGAACGACCCGGTGTTCCGACGGGCGCTCGGCAACACCTTCTGGTTCGCGGTGATCTCCAACCTGCTGGTCGTCATCCTCGCCACCGGCCTGGCGGAACTGCTCACCAAGGACTTCAAGGGAAAGTGGCTCGTCCGGTTCTTCGTGCTCCTCCCGTGGGTGGCGCCGGTGTCCCTGGCGACGGTGACCTGGCTGTGGACGCTCGACTCGGTCTTCTCCCCGATCGACTGGCTGCTTCGTCAGGTGGGTCTGATCGACCAGAACATGTACTGGTTGGGCCGGCCCAACCTGGCGTTCCTCTCCGTGGTCGCAGTGCAGGTGTGGCGGATCGCCCCCCTCGCCGCCGTGATCGTCATGGCCGGGATGATGGCCATTCCCAAAGACGTGCACGACGCGGTCGAGGTCGACGGCGCCGGACCCTGGCGGCGGCTCTTCGAGATCAACATCCCCCTTCTCGCCCCGATCATCGCGGTGGCCGTCCTGTTCGGGGTCATCCTCACCATGTCCGACATGAGCGTGATCTACGTCCTCACCCGGGGCGGCCCGACCAACAGGACTCAGGTCTTGTCCACCTGGGCGTTCTTCAAGGGGATCGAAGGGGGCGCGCTGGGCCAGGGTGCGGCGGTGGCCCTGTTCCTCTTCCCCGTCCTCGTCGGGCTGACCGCCGTCATCCTCCGCCTGGCCCGTCGCCGGGAGGTGTTGTGATGACGTGGGAGACGGATGTCGCGGAAGTCCGGCGGAAGTCGAGGAGGCGGCACCGCCTGGGACGTCTCGGACTCTATGTCTCGGCGATCGCGTTCAGCCTCTTCGCCGTCTTCCCATTCAGCTGGGCTGTGATCAGCATGTTCAAACAGTCGAGCGACCTGTACGTCAAGGACAACAACCCGTTCTGGTTCAACGAGCCGCCGACACTCCAGCATCTGGAGCTTCTGTTCCGGCAGACCAACTACCTCACCTTCGTCAGAAACACCATCGTCGTGGGCCTCGTGGTGACGGCGATCACTCTGGCCCTCTCCCTACCCACGGCCTACGCGCTGGCCCGTCTCCGTCTCCGCTGGGGCGAGCGTCTCGGCATTGCCATCTTCCTCGTGTACCTGATCCCACCGACGCTCCTGTTCATCCCCATGACCCGGGTGATCAACTTCCTGGGCCTTCAAGAGTCGCTGTGGTCGCTGATCCTCGTCTACCCGACGATCACGATCCCCATCTCTTCGTGGCTGCTCATGGGATATTTCAAGGGGATCCCAATGGACATCGAGGAACAGGCGATGGTCGACGGCCACAGCCGACTCGGGGCGATCACCCGCGTCGTCATGCCGCTGATGTTCCCGGGAATCGTGGCGGTCATCGTCTTCGCCTTCACTCTGTCGGCCCACGAGTTCATCTACGCCCTCGCCTTCAACAAGTCGTCGGCGGTCAAGACCATCGCCACGGGCGTGCCCACCGAGCTGATCCGAGGGGACGTCTTCTTCTGGCAGTCGCTACAGGCGGCGGTCGTGCTCGTGGCGCTGCCCATTGCGCTGTTGTTCAATGCGTTCCTCGACCGGTTCATCGCGGGCTTCACGATGGGGGCGGTCAAGGGCTGATCGCCCCTGCCTCACACTTCTGACAGTTAGGTCGGTTACGCCGGTTGAGCCAACAGGGACCCGGTGATGCCACGAAGGGTGGTATTCCCGCAGGCGTGGTCCTGGCCGGTGCGCCGGGCGTCTTGCCCCGCAAGGACTGACCCCGACCTCTGGCAATTGGCTGCCCGCGGTGAGGCCTTTCGACTCTTCCTCCCAAAGGGGGCCCAACGGTAGAACGAGCATGGGATGACACGAATCGAGGTCTACTGGATACCTCTGGGAGCCGGCGGGTCTGGATTCGTTCGCCTCAACGGGCGGATCTACGAGTGGTTCAAGGCCGGCCTGGACGGGAGACCGAAGCTGGACCTGTATCACACGGCAATGCAAGTGCGCACTCCCCGGGGGAGATACGTCGTGGAGACCATGTGGCCCCGTCCCGACCGAGACCTCGCCTCGCGCGGCGTCGTGCTCGCCGGCCCGGTGTTCGCTCCGCTCATGGCTCGGCTGCGCGTCTTCCAGTACGAAGTCCGGGTCTGGCGCGACGGCATTCTGCCTGATGCCGGCGAGGCGATCGGCGGCCCGCAACTGGTGAGCACGAGCCTGGCCCGGGCCGAGGCGATCCTCGAATCCGCTCACCAGCTCCCCGACCTCGTGTGGGGGCGGGATCAGATCCGTGCCGGGGAGATGTGGAATTCGAACTCGGTCATCTCGTGGCTCCTCGCTCGCGCCGGCCTGCAAATGGATTCCATCCAGCCACCGAGCGGGGGCCGCGCCCCCGGCTGGGCAGCAGGACTCACCGCGGCAGGGTATGACGTGGAAGATCGCCGCACCGACAATGAGGCGCGGGAGACGGCTCGAGGGTCGAGCGAAGTGTCATCCGATATGAAGGCCCGTTCCGAATGACAACCGACAGTGGGGCCCGGGGAATAGGGCGCTCCATCGAGGCGACCGGCAGGGCGCAGAGCGGCTCGGGGAGCGATTCCTACCCCGAGCGGTTATCGACTGGATACCGGCCGTATCAGAAACCACACCACAACGGCACCTCGTGCGCGCTCATTCGGTTAACTGCGTGACGAGAGAGAGGTTGTCTTGTTCTAGCCAGTATCTGGCCAACTTTCCGTTGTGGAGTTGATAGATCACGATCCCACTGATTAGAAAAGTCCTCCCGGTAGCGGGTATGCCCATGTACTCGGCGGAATGGGTGGCTCGAGCCGTGACTCGACAGACCACCTTGTCTTCTTCGGCGATCTGGTCTTCAACCCGGATCTCGATGTCGGGGAACGCTAACCGCAACTCCTCGAGCCATCGTCTGTAGCCGCTGGGTCCTCGTAACCCTTCTTCGGGAAGACCTGGACCGTGCGTAATGAAGTCTTGAGATATGACCTCGTCGATCAGATCGAAACGTCCCTTGCTGATCACTTCCTCGATGACACGGCGAGTGATTGTCTTGTTGTCGTCGACCGAGTCGCTCACCAGACCTCCTTGAGCTCATGGAAAACCTATCAGCCCCGGCTGCACGATCTCTGGCCCGGGGTTCTGCGTCATATTTGACGCCAGACGTCACCGCTTACAAGGTCGTGGCTGTGACGCGCGATGGACGCGCGAGGGAAACGGTCCGGAAACAAGCAGGCCGCTCCGAAGAGCGGCCTGACCTGGGGTTTCCGAGTCGGGACGGCGGGATTTGAACCCACGACCTCAGCGTCCCGAACGCTGCGCGCTACCAAACTGCGCCACGTCCCGTCGGGAGATCCGAACTCTACCGGCCGGCCGGTCGCAGGCGAGATCGGGTCTTTCGCTCAGTCCGCG
>CAZGWX010000119.1:0-8328 GCA_964529515.1 uncultured Acidimicrobiaceae bacterium | reverse complement strand
GTAGAGGCGGAAAAGCCCAGATCGTTCGCTGACCGGGTCTGTGGTGGGCCCACGTGGACTTGAACCACGGACCTCATCCTTATCAGGGATGCGCTCTAACCGGGCTGAGCTATGGGCCCCGACTGGTAGTCAAGGACGGGGAAGTCTACCGAGCCGACGGGCTCATAGGGAAGTCGGGCCGCGGTGGCTACCTTGCGTGCCGGCATGGATGGCAGTTCCTCGGCGGCAACCGACGAAGAGAGCGTGTTTCACAGCCTGAGGGGGCTCGAGGAGTCGCTCTACCGGCCCGACACGAGATTCGACCAGGAGTACATGGAAGATCTCCTGGCCCACGACTTCATCGAGTTCGGCTCCTCGGGGAGGGTCTGGACCAGGGGGCAGATAATTCGAACGCAGCCCGTTCCCATCGACGCCCGGCTGCCACTTCCCGACTTCGCCCTTCAGATGGTGACTGATGACGTGGCCCTGGTCACCTATCGCAGCGAGATGGGCCTGAACTACGCCGATGCCGCCAACCGCGCGTCCCTCTGGCGGCACACCGACGAAGGGTGGAAGCTGGTCTTCCACCAGGCCACTCCGACCAACCGCCGCTGAGAACCTCGACGCACAGATTGCGGCGCAGGCGGGCGGTTCTTACGACAGGAGTCTTTCGGAGCTCGCCCCGAGATCTGTGTCGTACGCTTGCGACCGTCTGCGCTTTATCAAGTGTCAGCTCAGGAGACAGCTTGGTATCCGACCAAACCAGGGTCGACGGCTTTGTCGAATTCGTGGAGACGAACGAACGCCGTCTCCGTCACACTCTCACCGCGGCGTTTGGGATCGAGGCCGGCAGGGAGGCGGCCGCAGAGGCCTTCGCCTACGGGTGGGAGCATTGGGAAAGAGTCCGTGGCATGGCCAACCCGGTTGGCTACCTGTACACGGTTGGTCGGTCCAAGGCACGACGGCAGCTCTCGCGGAAGCAGCCGATGTTCCCCGAGACCCCGGAGGACCGGGCCCCCTGGTTCGAGCCGGGTCTACCGGCCGCGTTGGCGGGCTTGGCAGAGAAGGAACGAACCGTTGTGCTGCTGATCCATGGATTCGGATGGCACCTGAGCGAGGTTGCGGAAACCATGGGAGTGTCGAAGAGCACGGTGCAAACCCACCTCGAGCGTGGCATGCGGAAGCTGCGGAGCAAGTTGGGAGTCGAGCTATGAGTATCGATCTCGAGCGTCAGCTCCGCGAGTACTGCCAGTTCCTCGACGAGGAGCAGGGGGCCGTATTGTCCAAGGAGATCTTGGATCGGACCGGCGAAGTGCCGGTGATCCCCAGACGCGTCACCCTGCCGCCATCGCCGCGACGCAGGTGGGTCACCCTCGCGGCCGCACTTGTGGCCGTCCTCGTCGTCGCCGTCACACTTCGACTTCTTCCCAACGGCCCAGAGCCGGTGAATCCCACAACGACCGTGCCCGGGTCAGAGTCGATGAGCTGGTATCCCGATCGAGTAGACGAGGATTGGCCCGGGCCACTTCGACCTGAACCTGAGCTGGACACGAGTCTGGAACGCCGAAGTCTCTCTGATCCAGTGGGCGACGCAGGGCGCGACGTCGTCGACATCCGGGTGGTCCGACAAGACTTGGGTTGCTGGATCTCCTCGACGACCCGTTGTGTCGATTTCGCTACCGGTGACGGTCCCGAACCCATGCCCGAACCTGCAGATTCGTGGATCGCATACGGGATCGTGGTCGATGTCACGGGTGACGGTCTGCCCGACCTCAGGTACGGCATAGACAACGCGTCAGTGTCCGCGGACGACTGTGAGCCTCAATGTCGCTTGCGTCTCTGGCGGACCGATCTGCGGACAAGACAGACGTTCAGATCGGTTGGGTCGCTGGAGGAGCCTGTTCATATGGCCGCCGAAGTCCCGACCGGCGGTATCTACAACGGATTTGGACACATCTGGGCTCGGCCGTCGGATGAGGAGGAACAGGTCTTCCGCTACTACGTCTGGGCGTCGGTGATCGAGAACGGAGAAATCGTCGCCACCGACTACGCCCCAGACAGCGGCTGGTTCACTCTTTTGGACAATGCACTGCCTGATCTGCGGCTGCCAAGTACGCGTCTCGACAATCCTGCCGGCACTTATGGGTGGACTGGCGAGTCGCTGGGTTCCGTTGGTTGGATGCACGGATTCCCCGTAAGTCCGGACGAACCTGGGGGAGAAATGCAGATGGTGTTCGCAGTCGCCGACGACTGTTTCGTTGGGGCAACGGCAGCACCCATCCCGGTGACCGTGGGTGGCCGAGACGGCTTGTACCTCGACCCATATGATCCGGAACCGCCGGTGTCCTGGTTCGTGCATGCCGGGGACACCACGGTTGCGTACGCCCTGCCCTTCGATGACAGGACCCTGTGCGTCCTGATCAGGTGGGCCTCTACGACGACTCCCGACCAGCGGACAGCAACGCATCAGGTCGTGGAGTCCATACGCGGGCGTCCGTATGGCGAGGATGGAATCCGGATCAACTTCGACCTTCCGGCGGGATGGGACACCGGTTGAGTACCGGGGACGATGGTCAGGTCCGGCGACACGGCAGCCAGTATGTCGACCGAACCGGACGAAACCGGTCCGCTATCGCGCGATCTCAGCCGCAGTTGTCTTCGAACCAGGCTTCGATGTTGGTGCTGGCAGTCTCCAAAGCGGCCTGGTCCACAGATTCGATCGCTGCCTGCATCGCAGCCAGCTGTTCCGGGCTGGGGGTCTGGCCCGGTGTGAACTCGAAGTCGTCCATGGCGTCGTAGAACTTGCCGAGCTCTGTGGCCAGGACTTCGAAGTCCTCCCGGATCTCGGAGGGCGCCGCCTCGGCGGCAGCTTCGAGCTGCTGCGAAATCGTGTCGAAGTCGGTCGGGTCGCCGGCTCCGCCGAAGGACTGTCCGTAGCCTTCCATGGCCTCGGCCATCGCCTGTGACGACTCGAGGCACATCCCGGAGAGTCCGCCGTCCGGCCCGTCGTCGCCGGTCGTCGTGGTCGCGTCGGGGGCGGTCGTCGTGACCTCAGCCTGGGTTGTGGTCGTCGCGTCGCCTGATCCGCCTCCGCACGCTGCGAGGAGCGCCATCACCAGTGCGATACCGAGAAGCCTGTTTGCTGTCCTCACCTTGGTCCTCTTGTCGGGATCGCGGCAGAGTATCAACCGGTTGGGGTCAGGATGGATCGATGACCACCAGAGGGATGCGGCGCATCGTCTTCTCCTGGTAATCGTCGTAAGCGGGCCAAATGCCCACCATCTGCTCCCACAGGAGATGGTGCTCATCGTCGCTGGCGTCCCGGGCAACCGCCTTGAAGACTTCGGGTCCGACCTGGATCTCCACCTCCGGATTCGCCTTCAGGTTCAGATACCAGAGTGGGTGCTTCGGGTGCCCGCCCTTGGAGGCCACAACGACGTACGCGTCGCCCATCCGGCCGTAGATGAGGGCCGAGCGACGCAGCTTGCCCGTCTTTCGACCTCGGGTTGTGAGGAGGAGGGTCGGCACCCCGCGCCACATGTGGCCGGTCTCGCCCCCGCTCTCCACGTACTCGTGGATGTGGTCGGCCACCCAGCCCGACGGGGAGTCGTAGACCTGTTCTCTTGACACGAGAAAAACCCTAGGCAGCCTGGCGAGCCAACCGGCAAAGCTCAGTCGGAGGTCGTGGCTCTTGCGGTGATGGCGTAGGAGCCGGGGGGAAGCTCGGTCGTGCTGGTGATGGTGACGATGTTCCGCCCGAAGGGCCATAGTGCCAGCCCCGTCATCTTCAGCACCGCGATCCCGAGGGGGATGCCGATGATCGTCAGGCAGAGGACCAGTCCGATCACGACGTGGATAAGAGCCAGCCACCAGCCGACCAGGAGCACCCAGACCAGGTTGCCGATGGCCGACACGGCCGCATTGGCCCCCGGCATCGGGACCGCTGCCCTGCCGAAGGGCCAGATGGCGAAGCCGGCCAGTTTGAAGAGCTGGATGCCGAACGGGATACCGATGATCGTGAGGCAGAGAACGAAACCCGTCACGGCGTAGATCAACGCCAGCTCGATCCCGGCGAGCAGGAGCCAGATGACGTTGAGGACCGTGCGCATCCACCGGCAGGCTACAGGCACCCGGTCAGTGAGCCGGACGCTGACCCCGAGATGGGCTTGCCTTGCGCAGCTAGGAGTTGGGACGAAGCCGAGGGAGACGGACGCCTCCATCAGTACGCTTTGGTAGTGGGACGATTGCGAGCCCTGTCAGCGTTCCTGTCCCTGGCGCTCCTCGCAGCGTGTTCAGGCGCCCCTCCCACCGACGCCCCGACTAACGATCCGCCGCCGGAGCACCTCGAGAAACCGCCCCATTGGCTGGATGTCTCGCTTCGCTACTCCAGACGCCACGACTTCGGTAGGCGCATCGATGTGGTTACGACCAACGAGGGCACGGAGGACGTGCACGTGAGTCGGATCTGGCTGCGCGCCGACCACTTTGTCGCACTGTCGCCCGATGAAAAGACAACCACGCTCCGCCCCGGCGGAAAGGTGGCCATCAAAACCTCGTTCGGCCAGGTAACCGACTGCGACGAGGTGGACCGGCTGGCGGTCGAAGTCGTCCTGGAGGCGACCGTCGGAACTGATGGGGAGCGACGCTTCTATCGGTGGGACGATCTCCCCACTGAGGTCCCCGACGCCATCCGCGAATCCGAGTGCGAGGAGCAGCTGATCGCCCGGTCGGTGACGGTGAGCATCAGTGACGAGTGGGAGAGCGATGGCGAGATCGTCGAGGCCGTCATGGTCTTCGAGCGGAGCGAGAGCGGCGAGACGGTCACGATCGCCGACATCCTAGGGTTGGTCCTGTTCGGTGCCCATGCCATAGAAGACCGCGATCCGGTCGGGATCCTGGAACCGGACGACGATCTACTCGAGGTCCCGATCCGGGTTCATCTGGCTCGATGCGACGAACACGCCCTCTCCCAGTTGCCGGACGGAATCGTGTTCCGGGCCTTTATCAGTGTCGCTGATCGACCGTCACACTCTGTGAAGGTGCACCCGCCATCGTCGTTGGAGGCCGAGCTCTGGGAAATCGTCGACCGGTGCACGGGTTGAACATGGGCTTGGTCAGAACACAGCCAGGATTCGCGCCAACATTCGCCCAATCAGCCCTGCAACTACCATTGGGGTTTGAAACGGGGACGTAGCTCAGCTGGAAGAGCACCGGCTTTGCAAGCCGGGGGTCGTGGGTTCGAGTCCCATCGTCTCCACCCTCACTCGACCCGTCTCCGCAGCACCACGGCTTCCCAGGGTCGGAGCACGACGCCTTCCCCTGTGGGCCGAATCGGTTGGTAATTGCCCAGGACGGGCTCCGAGCCCTCCCAGTCCGATCCCACCTGCGCAGTGTGCTCTTCCCCGGAGAAGTTGCCCAGCACCAGCAGCTGCTCCTCCCCCAGCGTGCGGGTGAAGGCGTAGATGTGGGGATGATCCTCCAGCAGGGGTTGGAACTCACCGACCTGGACGACCGGGTCGTCGTGACGCAGGGCGACCAGCCGCCGATACATGTGGAAGACCGACTCGGGATCGGCCATTGCCGCGGCGGCGTTGATGTACTCGTGGTTCGGGTTCACGTCGATCCACGGCTCACCGGAGGTGAAGCCGGCCTCATGGGAGGCGTCCCACTGCATCGGGGTCCGGGCGTTGTCGCGGCTGCTCTGACCCAACCGGGCCAGCAGCTGTTCGTCGCTGCCCACCCCGCGTTCGCGTTCGGATGCGACGAAGCTCAGCGTCTCGATGTCGCGGTACTGCTCGAATGAGGTGAAACCGGCGTTGGTCAATCCCAACTCCTCTCCCTGATAGATGTAGGGGGTGCCCCGATGGAGGTGGAGAACGATGGCGAGCATCGTGGCCGACTCTCGTCGGTAGCGGCCGTCGTCCCCGAAGCGGGAGACGATGCGGGGCTGGTCGTGATTGCCCCAGTAGAGGGCGTTCCAGCCCGTCTCGGCGAGGCCGGTCTGCCAGCGGGTCATCGTCGCCTTTAGGTTCGCCAGGTCGAGGGGGACGCGCTCGAAATGCCCGCCGGGACCGTGGTCCAGCATCATGTGCTCGAAGGTGAACACCATGTCGAGCTCGTGGCGGGCCGGGTCGGTGAACAGCCTGCCGTGCTCGACCGTCGCTCCCGGTGTCTCACCCACCAACAGCAGGCCGTCCCTGCGCCCTTCGAAGACATCGCGGTGCATCTCCTGGAGGAACTCGTGGACCCGGGGGCCGTTCATCGTCGCTGCCGCCGGGCCGCCGTAGATCGTTCCCTCGGGGGGCACATCAGCGAGCGATCCATCGGGTCGGACGAACTTGGAGATGAAGTTGATCACGTCCATCCTGAACCCGTCGACGCCGCGGTCGAGCCACCAGCGCATCATCTCGTAGACGGCCTGGCGGACCTCGGGGTTTTCCCAGTTGAGGTCGGGCTGCTTGCGGCTGAACAGGTGCAGGTAGTACTCCCCGGTGTGGGCGTCGTACTCCCAGGCCGGCCCCGAGAAGAAAGATCCCCAGTTCGTGGGCTCAGCGCCCGGTGTTCCCGGTTCCACGCCTTCTCGGGCTGGCCGCCACCAGTACCAGTCGCGCTTCGGGTTGTTCCTCGATGACCTGGACTCGATGAACCACGGGTGCTCGTCGCTCGTGTGGTTCACCACCAGGTCCATGATCAACTTGATGCCGCGCTCATGGAGGGCATCGACGAGCCGGTCGAGGTCGGCGAGGGTGCCGAAGGCCGGGTCGATGTCCCGGTAGTCGCTGATGTCGTAGCCGTTGTCGTCCTGGGGGCTGCGGTAGACCGGCGAGAGCCACACCACATCGACGCCCAGTGCGGCTAGATAGTGGACCCGCCGGAGAATGCCCGGCAAGTCGCCTAGGCCGTCGCCATCGGAGTCCTGAAACGAGCGCGGGTACACCTGATAGACGACGACGCGTTTCCACCAGGGGTCGGTCGCTGCTTGGTCGGTAGTCGGGCTCACAGAATGTCTCGGCACAGTGATAGTGGACGCGGTTCGCCAGAGGCGGCTGCTTGATACGCTCGACGGAGAAAGGAGTGTCATGCGCAACGCCGTGATCGTCGACGCAGTGCGGACGCCCGTCGGGCGTCGCAACGGGATGTTCAGGGACATTCACGCAGTCGACCTTGCCGCCATGCCCCTGCGCGCCCTCGTCGAGCGAAACGACCTCGACCCCGGACTCGTCGACGACGTGATCATGGGGACGGTCGGGCAAGTGGGAGAGCAGGCCTACAACGCGGGTCGGAATGCCTTGCTTGCAGCCGGGTTTCCCGAGTCGGTTCCCGGAGTCACCATCGACCGCCAGTGCGGCTCGTCCCAGCAGTCGGTCCATTTCGCCGCCCAGGCGGTGATGTCCGGGGTTCAGGACATCGTGATTGCGGCCGGTGTGGAATCGATGACCAGGGTTCCAATGGGCTCGTCGGCCCAAAACGGGCCGGGTCTCCCGTTCGGTCCGGCCATGCTGGAGCGCTATGCCAACGGCCTGGTGCCGCAGGGGATCTCCGCCGAGATGATCGCCGAGAAATGGGGTATCTCGCGTGAGGAACTCGATCAGATTGCTCTCGAGTCACACCGGCGTGCTGCCCGGGCTACCGCCGAAGGGCGGTTCGAGACCCAGGTCGTCCCGGTGGAAGTCACTGACGACAAGGGCCGCCGTGTTCAGGTGACGAGGGACGAGGGGATCCGTGAGGACACCAGCCTCGAGAAGCTGGCCTCCCTGCAACCGGCATTCCAGGTCGACGGCAAAGTGACGGCCGGCAACTCGTCCCAGATCTCCGACGGCGCGGCCGCCATCCTTGTCATGGGAGAGGACACCGCCGAGCGTCTCGGGTATTCGCCTCGGGCAAGGGTCCACACCATGACGCTTGCGGGCGTCGACCCGGTGATCATGCTCACCGGCCCCATCCCGGCCACGGAGAAGGCCCTGGAACGTTCTGGACTCGGCATTGACGACATCGACCTGTTCGAGGTCAACGAGGCGTTCGCATCGGTGATCGCCGCCTGGCGGGCCGAGCTCGGCGGGGCCGACCCGATGGCGCTCTGGGAGCGCACCAACGTCAACGGTGGCGCGATCGCCCTCGGTCACCCACTGGGCGGATCGGGGGCGAGGGTCATGACCACGCTGCTCCACGAATTGGAGCGGATTGGCGGCCGATACGGGCTCCAGACGATGTGCGAAGGCGGCGGCATGGCCAACGCCACGATCCTCGAGCGAGTTTGACCCCTTGGGATATCTCCCCCAGCTTCTGGGGGAGTACCGCCGAAGGTGGGGAGGGGGTCGGCTCCTCCCACGAAGCCTCCTGCGAGGGTCC